>DASWTL010000086.1:0-5485 GCA_036402155.1 Sphingobacteriaceae bacterium
GTAATGGCTGCTATAAGTGCCCTGGCCAATTCAATTGCCACTATTTTTACCCTGGATGTTTATCAGAATTTCTGGAGAAAGAATGCCGGCGATAAAGAGTTGATCATTACAGGCCAGGTTTCAGGTGGGGCTGCGTTATTAATAGCTTCTTTAGTCGCACCTGTAGTCGGCTCGATAGGTCTTTTCAAATATTTTCAAACCGGGGTTACTTATATGGCTACTCCATTTATTTCAGTAATACTTATGGGGATGTTCTGGAAAAGAACCAGTTATATGGGTGCCATTGTTGGGCTTATTGGCGGCGTTATCATCCAGATTATTGTTGTATTCGTATTAATGGCCCTGAACATCAATCTTCACTGGTTATATGTTGGCGGTATCGCACAGGTATTTACCATGTTACTAATTATATTGGTCTCTTTAAATTCCACCCCACCATCAGATGATCAGGTCAAACCGTTCATTTGGAATTCTTCATGGCTTGAGACGCTTAATGATGGGGTGAAGCGTGCCTGGTGGAAAAGGGTTGAGTTATGGTTTGCGCTGTATGCCCTGACCTGGTGCTATATTTATTGGCGATTCTGGTAAAATCCAGAATCGTTTTAGTTTTATATAACACCTGCGATCAAAAGCCTTTTAGTAACTGAGTTTAGCTCTTAAAACCTCACCCGATGACTGGTTATGCCATAGCATAGGCTTTGCAGTCCCTTTCCAAAAGGAGTGGGATGTTAAGGTAGTACAATAAGCAATTCAGATACAGGATGAGGTCTTACTAATCATGTTTTAAATTTTTACGATAAATAGCTGTATTTCAAAATATTAGCAGTTGTATCAGTTAAGATATTAATACAGAAGTGAATGGTGAGACTTTCGAACCATTTGTGAAGGGAAATATCGACTACAGCGTTCAGTGGCCATGCAGAAAATTTCGAATTATTGTGAACAGGGCAATGTGTAACAGGTAATTCTACCCCTTTTCATTTCGGTATATAAAAAGACAAAATAGGGTATTTAATTATCTGTCTCGGATAAAACAGCCCGGGTTTAGGTCAGTAAATTTATATATGATTTAAGTTGGCTGGTTCTCGTAAACCTTCAGGCAATTTTCTTTTGGATTATTGAGGTCTATACAACTTAACGCGTGCCTAGACACGGTAGTAACGAATTATTTTTTATTAATCAATTATATAGCAATTATGACAAAAACACTTTTACTCAAAACAAAGTTTTTGCTGACATTTTTGACATGCTTTTTACTGGTTTTATCAGTAAAAAGTGCGCAGGGTGTATCCGTCTCGGGGACAGTTCGTTCCTTACCAGACAATAAGCCGTTACCCGGTGTTACTGTCCAGGTTGTAGGAAGCAAAATTGCCACATCTACCGATGAGAATGGTTATTATAGTTTAGGGGCAGTTCCGCCAAACAGCACACTTTCCTTTTCAATTGTCGGATTTAAAACGGTGACTGTTCAGGTTGAGGGTCGTACTACGGTAAATATTAGTTTAGAGACTCTGGCCTCAGCTCTTGATGAAGTTGTAGTGGTAGGATATGGCACTCAGAAAAAGGTAAATCTCACCGGCTCCGTATCTACAATAACTGCAAAAGAGTTGGAGGCGGTTCCAACCCCGAATGTATCAACCTTGTTTTATGGAAAGTTACCGGGCCTGATTCCTAACCAGAGGAGCGGCGCACCTGGCGATGACAAGGTAGCATTAGCTATCCGTGGTTTGGGAGGTGCTCTTGTAGTTGTAGATGGCATACAGAACAGGGATTTTACCCGCCTGGATCCGAACGAGATCGAGAGTGTGACTATTCTCAAAGATGCTGCATCTGCAGCTGTGTATGGAGTAAGCGGTGGTAATGGTGTTATCCTGGTTACTACCAAGAAAGGAGTTGTAGGTAAACCTGTATTTAACTATACAATTAATTATGGCGCACAGCGGATAACCCAATTTCCTGAGCCGGTTGATGCCGAAGGTTATGCCATATTGGTGAATCAGGCTGCTGTAAACATTGGAGGCACTCCAACGTATACCCAGGAAGAGGTCAAAAAGTTCAGGGAGGGGACGGATCCTAAATATCCGAATTTTAATCATTATGATTACTGGATGCGGGATTATGCTCCTCAGATGCAGCAAAATATTTCCGTGCGCGGTGGCAGCGATAAAATAAAGTACTTCTTCCTTCTGGGTCAGGCAACACAAGGCTCCATATTTCGCGGCGGTAACCAGGAGTTTAAGAAATATAATTTCAGAACCAACGTAGTTGCAAACATTACGGATAATCTGGAGGTCACCGTTAATTTAGGAGGACGAAATGAAAATCGGGATAATATGGTACAGTCGCCCTACCTGATGGCAGCCTGGCTATATTATCAGTCGCCTATATACAGACCAAGACATCCTGACGGTACCATTGCTTCAACTAATTTTGGTTTGTCGGCTTATCTTGACCGGGATTTGACGGGTTATATTAAAAATGATCGCAATATTTTCGAGGGATCCTTAAATATTAATTATAAAGTTCCTTTTATACGTGGACTGAGTGCAAATGTTCTGGCATCAAGGGATATGGCGTTTGAAGATAACAAGCATTGGGAAAAGATTTTTGGGCTATACTCATGGAATGAGACAACGCAGACTTCTACCCAGGCAAGTACACGGGGGGTAAGTCGCCTTATCGAATTGGCTGACAAACGTGCAATTATGTATGTCAATCCAAGTGTTACCTACGAGAAAACTCTTGCAAGTGCACATAATCTGAAAGCAATGGTCGCCTATGAAGTTAGCGACAGCACGGGAACCAGATTAACAGGAACCCGGCAGAATTATGTAACTACAATTGACCAACTATTTGCCGGGCCGGATCTGGGCAAAAACAATTTTGGAACCGCAAGAGATGCAGGAAGGGAAAGTTATTTTGGCCGTTTTAACTATAATTATTTAGGTAAATACCTGTTGGAATATAATTTCCGTGTTGATGGATCCGCAAAATTTCCACCTACCAAAAGATGGGGGTTATTTCAGGGGATTTCGGCGGGATGGCGAATATCTGATGAAAAATTCTTTAAAGGTAAAGTCGCTGCCATTGATGACCTGAAACTGCGTGGATCATGGGGAAAGCTGGGTGATGATGGTTCTGTAAACTTCCAATACCTGGCCGGGTATACCTATCCTTCCGGAAGCTATATTTTAGGTGGAAATATCCTGACTGCCGGCCTGACTTCAAACGTTCTGCCAAACCCCAATATAACATGGGAAGATCATCAGACCTATGACCTGGGTTTTGATATGAGCCTCTGGAAGGGAAAGCTTACTATGGAGGGGTCTGTATTCTACAAAACCAGCGAGGGAATTCTGGCGACAAGAGCTGATCAGATCCCAAGTACATTTGGTTCGGGACTGGCCCAGGAGAATCTAAACTCTCTTAACTCAAGAGGTTTTGAATTTGCATTGTCCCATAATTCAAGAATAGGTGAAGTTAAATATTCCATTACACCAAACATTTCGTATGCCAGGCTGAGAAATGATCATTTGGAGCAACGGCCCTTTAATAATTCTTATGACAATTGGAGATTTAATAACGAGGGCAGAGAGGGAAGTATTCATTGGGGATATAAAGATTTAGGACAGTTCCAGTCGTATGACCAAATCTACTCCTCCCCTATACAGGATGCACGTGCGAACTCAACGTTGAGACCCGGCGATATCATATACGAAGACTTTAATAAGGACGGAGTGATTGATGCAGGGGATATTCAACCCATAGCAAGGGGATATGTTACCGGCAGCGGCCCTGGAGCAGTATTTGAAAGTACTCCGTTGTTGAACTTTGGCCTGGGACTTAATGCTTCCTGGAAAAGATTCACATTTGATATGAACTGGGCGGGTGCCGCAATGGTTTTTTATCAACATTCATATAATGCAATTGCCCCTTTTAAAGATGGAAGAAGCGCAAATGCCTATTTACTGGATAACTGGCATCGTGCAGATCCGACAGATCCTACGTCGGCCTGGGTACCAGGCAAATATCCATCTACTGTAGTAGGAGGTGCACCCAATAATGTAAATTATAACACGACCTTCTGGATAAAAGATGCAAGTTATCTTAGATTGAAATCTGCCAATATCAGTTATAACCTACAAAATAATTTTCTGAAAAATTATGGGATTCGCAGTGTTGATGTTACATTAAGTGGTCAAAACCTATTGACAATCACCAAGTTAGAAGATATAGATCCTGAAAACAGAAGCGCGAGTGCATCATACTATCCTCAGATGATGACATTCAATGCAGGGTTCAGAATTACATTTTAAATATAATTATGATGAAAAATAAAATCCTTATAGTCTTTTTTCTGACGGTGACGTCCCTGTCAGGGTGTATAAAGGACACATTAGACAGAAAACCACTGAATTTAATTTCGGACGCGGATGTTTGGGCATCAGCCACAATGATTGATATTTATATGGCAGCCCTCTATGATAATATTCCGATCGGTTTTACTGGTCAGAATTACCAGAGTGTATTTACAGATGAGGCAGCCACCGTTTTACAGGGCGGCGCTGTTCTGCAACGCAATTATGGCAATATTAATCGTTTTCTTAATACTACACAGTATCTGTGGATCAGGAGAGTAAATTATGCGCTGGACCGGATTAAAACCGCTGCCATACCCGCAGATAAGATCCAGCAATATAGTGCAGAACTTCGCTTCATTCGGGCATATTATTACTTTGACCTGGTTAAAAAATACGGAGGTATGCCAATTATCAACGAAGTACAGGATTTCACCGGTTCTAATCTTGAGGCCCTAAAAGTGCCACGAAATACGGAGGATGAAGTATATTCTTTTATATTAGAAGACCTGAACGCCGCAATCGCAGATCTTCCGCCTACGTGGGATGCTAAGAATGCAAATCGTGCTACCAATATTGTTGCACAGGCTTTAAAGTCCAGGGCAATGCTTTATGCCGGGTCCATTGCCAAATACGGCACAGTGCAGTTAAACGGACTGATCGGTATCCCAGCTTCAAAAGCGAATACCTATTTCACCGAGTCATTAAATGCTTCAAAAGCTGTTATGGCAAGTAATAAATACAGCCTGTATGACAAAGCATATAACCCGGTAAGTAAAACAGGAGATCCGGTAAAGAATTATACAGACATTTTTCTGGATAAAAATAACAAGGAAGTTATATTTCAACGAGCCTACACGGTTCCGGACAAGCCGCATAGTTTCGATTTTGAAAATATTCCTATAGCTTATATTTCAAGTACAGGTTCTTCAATTTGCCCGCTTCTTGAACTGGTTGAATCTTATGAATATACTGATGGAACTCCGGGGATATTAAATGTTGACGGTAAGGAATTCGATTCTCCCGATGAACTGTTTAAGAATAAGGATCCCCGTTTTGCTGCAAGTATTTTCAGGTCAGGATCTCCATTTATTGGCAGGCCTGTTCAAATGTGGGCGGGTATTTAT
>DASWTL010000087.1:0-5629 GCA_036402155.1 Sphingobacteriaceae bacterium
AAGCTAACCGGGGTAACTTCCACATGAAGATCAATCCGGTCAAGCAAGGGTCCGGAAATTTTGTTCAGGTACTTCTGAACCGATCCCGGCGGACAGGTGCATTGCCGTTCGGGATGATTATAAAATCCGCATGGACAGGGATTCATTGACGCGATCAACATAAAACTGGCGGGAAAATCTACCGCGACCTTCGCCCTGCTGATGGTGACCCGTCTTTCTTCCATGGGTTGCCGCATCACTTCCAGCACTGTTCGTCTGAATTCAGGCAATTCATCAAGAAATAAAACGCCGTTATGCGCCAGAGAAATTTCTCCGGGCTGGGGTATGCCGCCTCCTCCAACAAGCGCAACATCGCTGATGGTATGATGAGGCGACCTGAATGGTCTCTTTGCGATCAATGTTGAATTCTCCTGTAACTTCCCCGCAACGGAATGGATCTTTGTTGTCTCCAGTGCTTCCTGTAAACTGAGCGGCGGAAGAATAGACGGCAGTCTTTTGGCCAGCATGGTCTTTCCTGCGCCGGGAGGACCAATCAGAATTGCGTTATGTCCGCCAGCCGCCGCAATTTCAAGTGCACGTTTGATGTTCTCCTGTCCTTTTACATCCGTGAAATCAAATTCCGGGTCGGTAAGTGAATTGAAAAATTCGTCACGGGTATTGACTGTTACAGGTTCAAGGCTTTTTTCTTCACTGCGAAAGAATTCAATCACTTCCCGTATATGCGAAACGCCATACACATTCAATGAATTCACAATTCCGGCTTCACGTGCATTTGATTTGGGAACGATCAGGCCTTTGAATCCTTCTTTCCGTGCCTGGATTGCGATTGGTAAGGCTCCTTTAATAGGACGCACTTCTCCATCAAGACTCAATTCACCCATGATCACGTATTGTTCGATCCTGCTTTTGTCGAACTGTTCAGATGCCGCCATTATGCCCAACGCAATGGGTAGATCGAAAGCGGTGCCACTCTTTTTGATGTCAGCTGGCGCGAGGTTGATGACGATCTTGATGCGCGGCATGTAATAACTATTGCTCTTGATAGCCGTTTCAATTCGCTGAAGGCTTTCTTTGATTGCATTGTCTGGCAGGCCAACGATATAGCTGAATTTTCCGGAGTAAACACTCACTTCCACTGTTATGGTCACAGCTTCTACACCATACACAGCGCTTCCATATGTTTTTGCGAGCATAAGTTGGATGAAGGTTTATTAAAGGGCAGCGAAGATAGAGTGTATTTTATAGGAGGGTGAAGAATAAACGGGTAATATTATCGCATAAAAGTAAAGCGAAACTTTACGATTAAAAATCTAAGGTGATCGCAAACGAATTAGCCATAGTTGATTCGGCTTTGTTTGGCGAAAGTTGTACGTGCCATTCATTTGACAGGATAAACGATGGTTACTGGAGTAGATAAATTAATTCTATTTCTATAAATTAATTTTGAAATTTCAAAAAGGTCATTATTTTTATTTACCAATTGAGTCAACCCCGATGCTTAGACGACATTTGTGGTCTTGTCTCTAATCTGGCTTCTCATTAAGCAACACTCTGACGTAGCATCATATTTATAAACCTTATCCCTGCTATGAGACGGTGCAATGCAATATTGCTGATACTATCGTGTTTATTCCTAGGATGGAAGCCGGCGACTGCGCAGGATACTACAACCTATAATAAATTTCTTCAACTTCCCGATAGGCTGCTTATTTCCCTAAATTCCCAGTCTGAAAAGTTTCAACGGAAATTTGAGAAAAACTCCAGGAAATACCTTGCCAAACTAGCCGAAAGCGGAAGTGGTTGTCACATCAAATGGGAAAAACACCACGGTCACCACGTCGGTCGGCGTTGAGCAAAAAGTAAGAGATAAAACTATTACAGTAACCGGGTTTATAAAAGTTACGCAATGACAATTAGATTGAAACGGACTTCCGAACTTATTCTTGCTATTCCATATGTTATTACACTTACCATAATTGCCTTTACTTGGAATAGAATTCTAACCACTGATTACTTTGCCACCGTAAAACATCAAATTGGTCTGGCGGCTGTGGTAATAAACCTCCCGTTATATTTTTTTAGGTATAAACTTGCTTTCTTATTAACGGGTTTAATATTGTTCTTTGCTACCTTCAATCTTCTAGCTTTATTTCTTCAAATTGAAACAGTATCATATTTCATGAACATTGCTGGGACGGAATTGTCGACCCCCAGCGTACAGCCAAAGTCATTATTGTTACTGACACTTTATTTAATTCTGTGCTTGGCATTCAGATCTTCGTTATTTATTCGGATTCAATAACGGTTGCATTCTTGCAAATCAATTCGTGCGGCCCGGGTTTGCAATGACGTAGATTTATAAACGAAAGCTCTAAATTTACGGAACTGTCACATTCTGTCACCATCCTTTCAATTCTGCAATGGTGTTCCATGTTAAACTCAGAGAGCTCACCGTATGTTAGATATAACAAGTTTTTAACTAGCTTTAAAGAATCTAATACCAGGCAATGCGAATAAAGAAAATAAGGCTGACTAATGGGTATAAGCGGTTTAGAGACTTAACGATTGACTTAGGTGAAGCTCCACCAAAGGTTGTAGCTCTTGTCGGTCCAAATGGTTCGGGGAAAAGTTCCGTTTTTGATGGAATGCTTTATATGCAGGGTGGCTATAGCCATATAGGAGATAGTTACGCCGATGATCCGAGGTATCATTCTATGGATAGCAATCCCCGATACAATGATCGTCGAAAAGAGAATGTGCAAATTATTTTTGATACCGGAATTTATGAAGATACATACCAAAAGTTACACGCGGCTGATAAAGGCAAAACTATATTTAGTTTTCGCAGTCCGTACCGGTATTCCTCAAATCTAAAAGTACATGAGTTACGCAATATCCCTGATTTAAAGCTTATGGTACAGCAAGGGATTTTTATCCGGGATTAGAAGATGATCAAAATAAGTTTAACCTAACAACTGGACCTAATGGAGTCAACCTTAATGTTGAGCAACATGCAAGTGTTTCAATAATTGAAGAAAAGGTCATCAATTTATTGGGATATGATATAGTAAATGTGGCACAAAAATTAGATGTGAATATATCCCCTCAGGGAAAAGTAGCCGTATCTGCGTCTACTGATGTGTTTCCGTCAGCTACCCTTACTGTAAATGGAACTTCTATAATGCAATATAATCAACCATCGTTTAAAGGAACACATAGCGGCGGCGGAGCAACTTTCTCAGACAATGGGATGGGTGGTGTATCTGTAGAACGCGCGTATAAACCCGCTCAATGGTTTAAAAGAAAATGATATGCTACGACCTGCTTTTAAGAATATTGTTCTATTCTATTTTATAAAATACATTCTATTTTATATTCTCTTGATGTTTAAGAATAAAGACTATACTTTAATAGACTTTAAAGGCTTTCGAAACTCGGAAGATGTAATTTATTATTTATGGATGTTTTTGTTTCTTCCTATCGTTTGTATTATTATTTTTTCCGTTCCCTTGTATTTTGCATTTAAGGCAAGACGATGGATTTATTTTGTGGCCGTGGTGTTCCTAATCTTCTTTGCAGAATATTTTTTGTACACTTACTTTGCATCTCAATTAAATTTAATGAATGGAATGTATAGTGCGGTCATAAGTTTAGCTGTGCTATTCCTGCTTTTCTTTCGCTCAATCCGCTTAATATTCAATCAGAAAAACAAACCGTCTTAGTCTATTGAAAATCGACGGAAAAGATGGTTGAATGTATTTCATTGAATCGGCGGCGGGATAAGGTTTTCTACTGCGTCAATATAGCTATCATAACAGTCCTGCATAGACACATGTAGGTGAGTTTTATCAATGATATCATTTAGTCCTGTAGTGATGTGCAGTATCAATGCGTTTGTGTTTAATACGCTCCCATTTTGTATCGGTATGAATAATCTGGTATCCTATTGGTAGTAGCCTACAGCGATCTGATGTTTAGGACCTGATCCGAATTGGAATGCTTTGCGCGCATCCTACTATCGTATCCTCACAAACCTATAACAATACGGCCATTTCTTTGTATCCCTCCGGCCAAGTACACCTTGATTTGAATAATCCTTGCCAATAGATTTGCTTCATACCTAATTTTCTATTCACACAATGGAACAGATAAAAGAAAGACCTACCCGGCAGCGTCGTCTTTTGGCCAGCATGGTCTTTGCTGCACCGGGAGGACCAATCAGGATTGCGTTATGCCCGCCTGCAGCTGCAATTTCAAGTGCACGTTTGATGTTCTTCTGTCCTTTTACATCCGTGAAATCAAATTCCGGGTCGGTAAGTAAATTAAAAAATTCATCACGCGTATTAACTGTTACCGGCTCAAGGCCTTTTTCTTCGCTGCGAAAGAATTCAATGACTTCTCTTATATGTGATACACCATACACATTTAATGTATTCACTATACCGGCTTAGCGTGCATTTGATTTGGGAACGATCAGGCCTTTGAATCCTTCTTTTCGCGCCTGGATTGCGATAGGTAGGGCTCCTTTGATAGGACGCACTTCTCCATCAAGACTCAACTCTCCCATGATCACGTATTGTTCGATCCTGCTTTTGTCGAACTGTTCAGATGCCGCCATTATGCCCAACGCAATGGGTAGATCGAAAGCGGTGCCGCTTTTCTTGATGTCGGCATAAGTTGGATGAAGGTTTATTAAAGGGAAGCGAAGGTAGAGAGTATTTTTTGGTAGGAGGGTAGAATAGACGGATAAGATGACAAAAAGTGCTACCTGCTTAGATTCTACTATGAATTTACTAAGCCGGTAGCTTTGACCTTTTATTAAATTTTATAGATGGGACAAATTGACAGCGTAGGCTGGCATGAGGTTTTTATTTTTTCAGCCTCTCATATATCTCAATATTCCTGCCACCTTCAGGAGTCGAGATAATCTGCCTGAATCCATCATTGCCCATAAGTTCAATGTCAATGTCAAAATCATGGCCGCGTACAGCAGCAAATGTTGAAGACTTCATTGATTCCTTCACTTTATTATTGCCGGTCATAACAAAAGTGCCATATCCAATTCCGGTATGGGTTTTATTGAGTGAATCTTTCCACGACGTTCCCCATATGCAATTTCCCGCGTGATAAACTTTGTACTGGGTGGTTTGAATTTTTGTTGTATCATTTCCCTGTATATAATAGTGCTCAACCAGTTTCCACGCCCCATCAAGTGGAGTAGTAACGCTATCTCCAACTGATTCGTAAGTTTCGGTAAGTGTAAATTTCTCACCATTATTTTCAATGTCATTAATAACCTGCGTGTATCCCTTATCGGTTTTATTAATCACAAGGTTGAAGGAGCTGGCCGTGTCGTTAAAAGTGGAATCATACGCCCTGTATATCACGTTTTCGGTTACTGTATCGCCGTTGATGCTGTACGTGCCGATCCCGAAACCGCTGATTGAATCGGGCGGATTAACATTCGCGTATATCATGAAATCTTCTGTAAATATTTTTAGCTGATGTGGGTCAGAAATAGTCGAGTCGGTTTTTTCTGATTTCATGTTCACGGAAGTCATTTTGTATGCTCCCTCCATACTCAAAGGCTCTTTTTTCTCAGCTTGATTGCAGGCTATTATACTTAAAA
>DASWTL010000088.1:0-16190 GCA_036402155.1 Sphingobacteriaceae bacterium
CGAGCAGCGGCATCTTAATGCTGAAGGATCCTTCCTGTTTGCTTCCTGTTTAATTCGCTTTCCGTCGTTTTAAACAGTTTATCAAGGGTTCTACCCTGTGTATAGTTATTTATTTTACGAACTAACTCAGGAAAATCGACAGGCTTCGTGACCGACTCACTGCATCCGAATTTTCTTGAGAAAGCACCGAATTCCGGAAATTCCGATAAAATAATAACCGGTAATGCATGTGTTTGCGGATCACATTTTACCTGGTGACAAATAGCTCCGCCATTGCTATCATGAAGAATAAAATCTATAAGCAATAAATCGGGCCTAAAACTCTGAATCACACTGAATAAATTATCAAAATCTGATAATGTCTGGGCTTTAAAGCCAAAATAAGCAAGCTTTTCTTTTAATTCTTGTTGCAGTGATTTATCAGTGGTCAATACTAATATTTTCTTCATCCGGATAGATATTTGGCATAGCAGCTTTAAGAATAACCGCGCCGGATATGGCTTTGTTTTCCCAAAAAATAAAAGTTTACAGTAACCCTCATTATAAAAACTTTTCCCTGAATTTTTCATTAAATGCGTATGCATTCAATTGTTTACTCAGGCAATCCTTATCCATTAGGAGCCACATGGGACGGAAATGGAGTTAATTTTGCCCTTTTTGCTTATAACGCAACCGATGTTGAACTTTGTTTATTTAATGATCCTGCACAGGAAACCGAATCCGAGAGGATAAAAATGACTGAACGTACGCATCACGTTTGGCACACTTATTTACCTGAAGCTGAACCCGGTCAGCTATACGGATACCGGGTTTACGGCCCGTATGACCCCGAAAATGGTCACCGGTTTAATCCTAATAAACTTTTGATTGATCCATATGCGCGTGCTATTGCAGGAACAATTGAGGGTCATGATGCACTTTTCGGCTACAATATTGGTGATGATAATGAAGACTTAAGCTTCAGTCAAACCAACAGCGCACCATTCATACCTAAATCGGTGGTAATTGACAGCAGCTTTGATTGGGAGAATATCCCGGCGCCAAATATCCCCTACCACAAAACGATCATCTACGAAGCCCATGTAAAAGGATTTACGAAATTACGATCTGATATACCGGAAGAAATCCGGGGAACTTATGCGGCTATAGCTCATCCTGTTACTATAAATTATCTGAAAGATCTGGGAATTACGGCCATTGAACTCATGCCCGTTCATCATTTTATAAATGACCACGCCTTGGTTGAGAAAGGTCTTAATAATTATTGGGGATATAACACCATCGGCTTTTTTGCGCCTGATGTACGTTACAGCAGCAGCGGCATTTTGGGTGAACAGGTTTATGAGTTTAAAACCATGGTAAAAGAACTTCATAAAGCTGGAATTGAAGTAATTCTTGATGTGGTATACAATCATACTGCCGAAGGTAATCATCTGGGCCCTACCCTGTCTTTTAAAGGGATCGATAATGCTTCCTATTATCGTCTTGTTGAAGATGACAAACGTTTTTACATGGATTATACCGGCACAGGGAATACGCTTAATGCCATGAACCCAAATGTGCTGCAGTTAATTATGGACAGTTTACGGTATTGGATCCTTGAAATGCACATAGATGGGTTCAGGTTTGATCTTGCCGCTACACTTGCCAGGGAATTACATGAAGTAAACAGGCTGAGCGCCTTTTTTGACATTATACATCAGGATCCGGTTATATCACAGGTAAAGCTGATCGCCGAACCCTGGGATGTTGGTGAAGGGGGCTACCATGTGGGAAACTTTCCTCCGGGATGGGCAGAATGGAATGGCAAGTACCGCGATTGCATCCGCGATTACTGGCGCGGGGCTGATAGTATGCTGGCTGAATTTGCAGAGCGATTCACTGGAAGTCCTGATCTTTACCAGGATGATTACCGCCGGCCTACAGCCAGCATTAACTTTGTAACCGCACATGATGGGTTCACGCTTGCTGACCTGGTTACCTATAACGACAAGCACAATGAAGCAAATGGTGAAGAAAACAAGGATGGCGATAATCACAACCGATCATGGAACTGTGG
Organism: Sphingobacteriaceae bacterium; assembly: GCA_036402155.1. Lineage (GTDB taxonomy): Bacteria > Bacteroidota > Bacteroidia > Sphingobacteriales > Sphingobacteriaceae > DASWTL01. The sequence goes on from DASWTL010000088.1 coordinate 2,060, forward strand.
CATTGAAGGCCCAACTGACGACCCGGAGATAACAGCGCTTCGTGAACGGCAGAAACGAAATTTTCTGACAACCCTTTTCCTTTCGCAGGGTGTACCTATGTTACTGGCAGGTGATGAGCTTAGCCGTACACAGCGAGGTAATAACAATGCATACTGTCAGGATAATGAAATTTCCTGGATCAACTGGGATCATGCTGATATGAATATGCTTGAATTTACCAGCAAACTAATCCATTTACGTAAAAACCACCCGGTTTTCCGTCGCCGCAGATGGTTTAAAGGGCAGCCGATAAAAGGTGTTGGAGTTGAAGATATTGGCTGGTATTTACATGAAGGTAAAGAAATGGAAGAAGAAAACTGGAATCATGACTTTGCCAAATCTCTGGGCGTTTTTTTAAGTGGACGAGGTATTCGTACTCTCGGTCCAAAGGGGGAACATGTTATCGATGATAATTTTTATATCATTTTTAATGCACACCACGAACCGCTAATATTTAAGCTTCCGGAAAAGAAATACGGCATGAAATGGTTAAAAGTTCTGGATACCACTGATGGCCGCATAAATGAGGATGATACCACTTATTTAGCAGAAGAAGAGATAACCGTTGAAAGCCGGTCGGTAATACTTTTGAAAAACTTAATTTTCGAACACCAGTATGAATCAGATTGATGTAAACAGACGATCTGTTGGTATTAACTTTAATTCAAAGGGTGAAGCAGAGATCATGTTATGGGCGCCATTCACTGAAAGAGCAGAACTGGCGCTAACAGAAGATCAAATCCGGCTTCCTTTAAAAAAAGCAGAATTTGGCTACTGGAAACTGACAACTGATAAGATTAAACCTCATAACCGATATAAATTTATTCTTGATGGCGAAAAAGAACTTCCCGACCCGGCTTCCTTATCGCAGCCTGATGGTGTACACGGAGCTTCGGAAGTCATTGACTTGAAGGATTTTGTATGGACTGATGACCTTTGGGTAAATATTCCGTTAAACAGGTACCTCATCTATGAACTTCATACCGGAACGTTTACTTCTGAAGGAACATTCAGTGCCCTGGAAAAAAAACTTGATCACCTCAAAAATCTGGGAATAAACGCCATAGAGATCATGCCTGTGGCACAATTTCCGGGTGTGCGAAATTGGGGATATGATGGGGTTTTCCCTTTTGCAGTACAAAATTCATACGGAGGCATGAATGGGCTAAAATCGATCGTAAATTCTTGTCATAAAAAAGGATTAGCAGTAATACTTGATGTCGTATATAATCACCTGGGGCCGGAGGGGAATTACCTGAATGAATTCGGGCCTTACTTTACTGATAAATACAAAACGCCCTGGGGAGAGGCTATTAATTATGATGATGCGTGGTGTGATGATGTACGACGGTTTTTTATAGAGAATGCTTTAATGTGGTTCAGAGATTTCCACATTGACGCCTTACGACTGGATGCCGTACATGCTATAAAAGACTTCAGCCCCAAACATATCCTGAGTGAATTAAAACAGTATGTAAACCTGCTGGTAAAAAATACAGGACGAAAACATTACCTGATTGCTGAATCTGATCTTAACGACAGACGTTTTATTGAGCCATTAGAAATCAACGGATATGGCATGGACTCACAGTGGATCGATGAATTTCATCATGCTTTACGGGTAACTTCCGGCGGGGAACGAAATGGTTATTATTCTGATTTTAAAGGTATCAGCCATCTCGCTAAAGCTTATCATGATGCCTATGTGTATGACGGGATATATTCCGAACATCGTCATAAGACGTTCGGAACAAATGCTGCAGATTCTCCTGGGGAAAAATTTATTGTCTTTTCCCAGAATCATGACCAGGTAGGAAACCGCATGCTTGGCGAGCGAAGCAGCCAGCTGGTTAGCTTCGAAATGCAAAAATTAATGGCAGCAGCTGTACTGGTGAGCCCTTTTATTCCACTTTTATTTATGGGTGAAGAATGGAGTGAACCCAATCCATTTTTATATTTTGTTAGTCATACGGATCCCGGTCTGATCGAGGCAGTGCGTAAAGGCCGTAAAGCAGAATTCTCAGAATTCCATACGCAGGGAGAAGCGCCGGATCCGCAGGCGCAGGAAACATTTCTGAAATCCAAACTGCAGTGGAATCTTGTAAATACGGAAATTCATGAAACGATGTACAGGTATTACCAAACCCTGATATCCATCCGTAAAAAAGAACCTGCAATATATGAGCTGAATCGAAAACAGATAAACTGCGAACATGATGAAAAAACTCAGACGTTGATACTTCGGCGATGGCATGAGAATCAGCACATTTTATGCCTGATGAATTTTTCTAAAACAAGACAGGAATTAAACCTAACGAATGGAGGGAATGAATGGAATAAACTGCTCGACTCTGCTGATCCAAAATGGCAGGGTCCGGGTGAGGCGCCGGAACTAATTTTAGGAAATTCAACTGTTAACATTCAACCGGAATCTATGTTAATATATAAAAGTTATGCTTAACCCGGGTTCTACTTACCGTTTACAATTTCATAAAGGTTTTTCCTTTACTGATATGGAACGGATTATACCATATCTTAAAAAATTGGGGATCAACACCGTTTATGGTTCTCCGGTTTTTGAGTCTGTTCCGGGCAGTACACACGGATATGATGGTGTAAATCCGCTCAAAATAAATCCTGAAATCGGAACTATTGAGCAATTAAAACGCCTAAGTAAGACGCTAAAAAATGAGGGTATAAACTGGCTCCAGGATATTGTTCCAAACCATATGGCATTTCATCCGGATAATCCATGGTTAATGGATGTTCTTGAAAAAGGCCCGTTATCCGTTTATGAGAAATTTTTTGATGTGCCCCGCACCTGCGAATTATACCATGGTCGTATGATGGTGCCGTTTCTTGGCTCTCCACTGGATGAAGTTATTGAAGATGGCGAACTTAAAATAGCTTATGAAAAGCAACGACTGGTATTTAAATATTACCATAGCAGCTGGCCCCTAAATCTTTTATCGTATGAAACCATATTAAAATGCGGATCAGAAAATCCCAATGAGGCCATACAACAACTAATAACACAGATACACCAGATTCATGAAATTGATGATCCCAAGGCCTTTTCATTGGCAATGGATGAATTCAGGATGCAACTGGCATCACTAACCAAAGATCCGGTCTCAAACAAATATTTAAGTGGTTGTTTGTTGAAGATAAATAACCAGAAGTACCGTTTGCAGGAATTAGCCGACCACCAGGTATATCGCCTCTGCGATTGGCAGGAAACTGATACTGAAATAAATTTCCGCCGTTTTTTTACCGTTAACGGCCTCATCTGTTTAAATATTCACAACGAAGAGGTTTTCCAGGAATTTCATAAACCTATAAAATCATTGCTGGATGAAAATATCATACAGGGTTTGAGGATTGATCATATCGATGGTTTGTTTGATCCGACAACATATCTCGCCAGACTCAGATCCCTTTCAGGAGATGAAACCTATATCGTAGTTGAAAAGATCCTGGAACGCAGAGAGCAACTGCCGCCAGGCTGGCCGGTTCAGGGTACCACCGGATATGATTTCCTGGCCATGGTAAACAATCTGTTCACACAGAAAAAAAGCGAAGCAGCTTTTATAAGATTTTACAACATCCTTATTGGCAATGATACACCTGTTTCCCATCAGGTAAGGGAGAAAAAAAGATACATTCTTTACCAGCACATGGGTGGAGAACTGGAGAACCTTTACAGGCTTTTCATAGAATTAACACTTGAAAACCAGGAATCAGTAAAAAGAATAGCACCGACAGATCTGAAGCTGGCAATCGGAGAATTCCTGATCAATTGCCCCGTGTACCGTTATTATGGAAACAGCTTTCCATTAGATCATGGGGAAGAATTGGCTATTCACAACATCTTTGAAACTATCAGAGCTTACCATGAAGAACTGACAGCTGCTATTAATTTATTGGAAGACGTTTTGCTCAAAAAGCCGCTTCAAAATAATGAGGAATACAACAGGAATGCATTGCAATTTTATCTGCGCTGCATGCAGTTTACCGGACCGCTTATGGCCAAGGGTGTTGAAGACACGCTGATGTACACATACAACCGTTTTATAGGCCATAACGAAGTAGGTAACTCACCTGAAGCATTTGGTATCGCGACTGAAGAGTTTCATAAACAGATGGAAAATCGTCAGGAAAAGTGGCCATTATCGATGAATGCAACCGCTACTCACGACACCAAACGTGGTGAAGATGTGCGCGCGCGATTAAATGTACTGACCGAGCTGGCTGATGAATGGCTGAATGCAGTTCATGAGTGGAGATCATTAAACCTCGGATTGAAACAAAATAACGCTCCTGATGATAATGATGAATACTTCATTTATCAAACTCTGATAGGCAGTTATCCGATGCCGGGATGTGATGAAGATGATTATAAATCCCGGCTAGACCAATACATTGAGAAAGCATTACGGGAAGCCAAAGTTCATTCCAGCTGGACAACACCGCACGAACATTATGAAAAAGCAGCCAAAGGTTTTGCCCGATCACTGCTTGACACAGGTAACTCTTTCTGGCAAAGCTTCAGCGAATTACATCGCAAAGTTTCCGATCATGGTATTCTGAACTCACTTTCACAGGTAGTATTGAAGCTTACCTGCCCTGGTGTACCTGACATATATCAGGGCTGCGAACTTTGGGATTTAAGCATGGTTGATCCCGATAATCGCAGGCCGGTAAATTATGAATTGCGCCAATCATGGCTGGAAGATCTTGAAAAAACAGATCCGCTAAAGAACGATGAATTAATTCGCGATCTGTGGCAGAACAGGTACAATGGAAGGATTAAACTTTGGTTAGTACACACTTTACTTAAGGAACGAAAGCTGAATGCCCAAATTTTTGAAATGGGGGACTATATCCCTTTAGTGGTAAAAGGACAGTATAAAGAAAATGTATTGGCTTTTGCCAGAAGATTTGAAGAAACATGGTATGTAGTGGCCATACCATTGCACCTGGCCCAGGCATGTAAATCTCTGGAAAGCGAAATAACAACATTTGACTGGAAGGATACCTGCCTCGTCTTGCCTTCAGACGCTCCTGCAGAATGGTGGCATTTATTATTAAACATTGGTGGAGAACACCAAAATGAAATTACTTTAAATACAATATTTAAAAATATACCGCTCGCGGTTTTAAAGCTGAAGCAATTAAACGGTAAGCGCAGTGCAGGTATCTTAATGCATATCACCTCATTACCTTCCAATTTCGGCATAGGTGATTTTGGACCTGAAGCAAGAGCTTTTGCCGGATTTCTTAACCGGAGTTGTCAAAGCTACTGGCAGCTGCTGCCGCTCAGCCCGACAGAAACCGGATCAGGGCATTCACCCTATAGTTCGTATTCCAGCATGGCAGGAAACACGCTGTTATTGAGTCCTGAGATGCTTGCTGAAGAAGGATTATTGAATCCGGAAGAACTAAAAAATTACCAGGTTGCTCCGACAACCAAGGTTGATTACAAAGGCGCAGAAGAAATAAAAAATCAGCTGTTTAAAACAGCGTGGAGTAATTTCAGGAATGGTAATTTTGCTGGCTTAGTCCGTAATTTTGAAGATTTTTGTGAAAAGGAATCTTATTGGCTTCATGATTTTGCTTTGTATGTGGTCCTAAAAAAAAGCAACCATGGTGAAGCATGGTATAATTGGAAGGAGGAATTCAAGCTGCGTGACCCGGTAACAATCAAAGAATTTGTTAAAGAAAATTCCGAGGCATTAAATAAAGAGAAATGGCTGCAGTATCTGTTTTTTAAACAATGGAAAGAACTGAAAATATATTGTAACAACCTCAATATTAGACTATTCGGCGACCTTCCATTTTATGTAAGCTATGACTCTGCCGACGTGTGGTCTCAGCCAGAAATATTCAAACTGGATAAAAATGGCCGGATGGAGGGGGTTGCCGGTGTACCACCTGATTACTTCAATGAAGACGGACAACTTTGGGGAATGCCGGTATTTCGCTGGGATAAACTGAAAGAACAAAACTACAACTGGTGGCTGCAGCGGATTAAAAAAAATCTGGAACTTTATGACCTATTACGACTGGACCACTTCAGGGCTTTTTCAGCGTATTGGGAAGTATCGGCCAGTGAAGAAACAGCAAAAAACGGGAAATGGATACCAGGTCCTGGAGCTGACTTTTTCACAGCCGCTCAGAACCAATTTGGTAAATTACCATTTGTGGCTGAGGACCTTGGCGATATTGATGAAGCTGTTCATAAATTAAGGAAAGAGTTCAGGTTACCGGGAATGAAAGTTCTTCAGTTTGCTTTCGGCGATGATTTACCTGATTCTGATTACAGTCCGCATAATTACACAACAAATTACTTCGTTTATACCGGGACCCACGATAATAATACGATCAAAGGCTGGTATAAACAGGACATATCCCGGGCTATTCATAAACAAATAGAACAGTATACCGGTATCCCCGTAAGGGAAAAAGACATTCATCTGGTACTTGGTCGACTGGCTTATGCTTCGGTGGCAAAAACAGTAATACTACCTGTTCAGGATTTACTCGGACTTGATGAAAGTGCACGAATGAATACACCTGCATCATTAGAGAAGAACTGGCTGTGGCGCTTACAATCCGGCCAGTTAACTGTGAAACATGAAAATCAGTTACGGGTATGGAGCATGATGTACAACAGGGCGGAGTCCCTCTGTCCTGCGGATCTCTCCTCTCAAGTGGACGCTGACCTGGCTGACAGGCAGGGTGACTAAAAATAATATATTAAAAAAGAACTTGAGTAAAATTCTATGATATACTCCAGGCTTACACTTACTCTGCAGGCACCTTAATTAGATTTACCTCTACAATATTTTTTGTGATCTTCTTATCTATGGAATACGTGATAGCACTCGTAGCGCTGCCAGTATAGATTCCATTAATAAACTGGCAATCCGCCACGGGCGATTGCACCAGGATCAGTGACTTACCATCCCCAAATAAATTGGTGGCATAAATATTATTGATCTTACCCCGTATAGAAGCATCTCCATACCCGAGTCCGCCTATTAAAACGGTGTAAGGGCTTCCGCCATATGGAGGTGGTGTATCTGGTCGTGCTTTTGTAATTACCCCATTTATGTAAACATGGTGTATACCGGCCAGGTCGCTGGCTCTGATGGCTACGCCGGTATAGTTTGTCTGGCAGTTGGTTATAAACACCTGCTCGGTGTCATCTTCAGGTCCCGACCACTTAGTGGATGTAACCTGGTAAGAATTTATATCGCCATTAGAATGATAAAAAGGTGCAACATCAAGGCTTGAAAGCGCAATCAGATCATCGCCGTTTATCCCTGTAATATCATTAATTCTGAAATACTTGCAGCCATGCCTCAGGTTAATGCCGTCTTTATTATAGGTTTTAACCTGTTCACCATTCACCCGGATGTACTCCGGGTTATTAAACCTGATGGAAGATATTTCTGCATTCTTAGTTCGTTCAAAACTGATGGCCCAGGCATGCGAATTCTGAATAGTAACATTTTTAAGCTTAAATCCATCAACATAAGCTATCTGGATCATATTATTTCTCCAGTCGCCTTTTTGTTTAAGCCCTTCTTTTCCGGCATCACTGCCATAGCTTACCCTTCCCTTCTGGTTTGTACCTACCAAAGTCCGGTATGCATCGCCCGTAGACCGGGGGTTATCTGCTCCTTTTAGTACAACATCCCCAATACCGACAATACTTATGTTTTGAACCCATTTTGGATTGGTTATACCTATCCCTACATTATCACTTCTGAACATATTATCGCGGCATAAATCAGATAATTGAATGATGCAATTATCCAGTATAACCGTCATGTTAGCAGGTAATAAAATGGCGCTGTCAATTTTCCAGATATTGGTACCGTTCGAATTTCGCTTTGGGATAACGATCTTATTGGTGGTTCCCTTTGCTGAGGCTATGGCCGCCCGGATACGTTGAATATCGGTGCCGGTAAAGTTATTAGGCGTTATATCGGTATGATAGTTTTGCAACTGTACATTCTGCGCCAGAACAATAACTGATGAAAAAATATTAATAAGAGAGAATATAAAATACGGTAAAAACAAACGCCTTGACATTTAGTATGATATTTTAATTTGGAAGTTAAATTTCGATATTTTTCAGGAGTAATATTATTGCCTTAATACCAAACTTAAACAATCGAAAAGTGTTTCAATTTCACATTTAGAATGCCGCAGTAAAATAGTTTCCGTAAATTAGCTTGCCAAAAAATTTGAAGTTAATTTTTAGACTATCAAGCGGTTAGATTTAGTGTGGTGGAAAATTTATTAATTAAAGATATCAATTTGAGGTAATCTATCATATCATTTAAAAATCCGGGCAAATAGGAATAACGAAGCAGAAGGCCAGCATGAAGGAAAATCTTAAACGATTCATCTTGTTCTTGTTACTTGTTGGCTGCGCGTACCATCAATTATTAACGCGCTTTCTAACAAACAGAAAGTTACGTTTTTTTCTGTTTGCCGGTATTTTCTTAATAAATACGCAATCGGTATCTGCACAATGCTTCTCCAACCCTCCCGACAATGTGGGCACCACGGTGTTTTATACGTGCAGCGGTAGTTTAAGTTTCAGACTTTCTTCAAATAGTGGAGATATGGCACCGGAAGGCCCTGCTTATGGCAGTTGCAATGATGCTGGCCAACGACTCGGAAATGCACAATGGTTAATTGTAAAAGCAACCGATAATGGCCAAATCCAGTTAACCAGCAATTTATCTACCGGCGGAATAAACATTTGGGTCTGGGGAGGCTTCGATAGTATGCCTTCAGATTGTTCTGAATTGACCAACCTGAATATCTGTGGCCAGTATGACCATAACGACCCGATAAATCCTTTTACTGTAATTAAAGATAAATATTATGTAGTTTTATTATCGGGGATGCTGGGGTCAGCGCCTGATTTTACTATTACAGGTACAGGACCGGCAAATATTCCTCCGCCAACTGTCATTTCCCAAAGCCGGTGCGGCAGCGGTACAGTAACATTAACAGCCTCCGGAGCCCTGACTGGTGAAAAATACAATTGGTATGACAGTGACGGAAACCTGGTTCAATCCAGTACAAATGCCCAATTTATCACCCCAGAATTAAGTGCAACAACACAATATACAGTACGGACTTCGGTAACTACCAATACAAGCTCCACTTGTGAAAGTGAACCCACAACCGTAACAGTGACTATTAACAATCTTCCATCTGTTACAGTCCAACCGGTGAGTACCTCCATTTGCCAGGGATCAAATCTTACCTTATCAGTTACAGCAACAGGGTCGACAGATTTAACCTACCAATGGAGGAAAGACGGCGTAAATATAACGGGAGCAACTTCAGCGTCTCATACTATTAATAATGCCGCAAGTTCGGATGCAGGATCTTATGATGTGGTTATAAGTAATTCCTGCGGTTCAGTAACTTCAGATGCCGCTGTTGTTACTGTTAACCCGATTCCAATTGTCACCGTTCCTGCTAGTTTCAGTGTATGTCCCGGAGCGTCCATTCCCGCTACAAGTTTTACAAGCTCCCCCCCTGGTGCAACCTACAGCTGGACAAGCTCTAATACAGCTATTGGCTTATCTGCCGCCAGTGGCACCGGGGACGTGCCCGCATTTACTGCAACAAATTCCACAGGTTCCTCAATCACTTCAACAATTACGGTAACTCCAACTTTAAATGGTTGTACAGGAAATCCGGTAAGCTTTACCATTACCGTAAAACCCCGGGTAACTGTGGCCGTGTCGGATATTACAGTGTGTTCCGGTGCTATAGTGCCATCCTCAACCTTCATCAGTACACCTTTGGGGGCTACGTTTAACTGGACCAGCTCCAATACAAGCATAGGGCTTGCAGAGACCAGCGGAACAGGGAATGTTCATAGCTTTACGGCAACAAACACAACTGCATCGCCTATAACATCCACTATTACCGTTACACCAACAGTTAATGGATGTGCAGGTACTCCGGTAACATATACCATTACGGTTAATCCATTACCTGTTATTTCGGCTATTCCCACTTCTATTTCATCTTGTGGAGAGAACGATGGAAAAATTACAATATCTGCGACAGTTTTGGGTCCTTTTGAATACTCTATTGACGGTGGTAATTCTTTTCCTTCGAATAATGGAGTATTTGAGGAGCTTTCTGCAGGTAGTTATATACCGGCTGTTCGAAATTCAGCCGGGTGCATTACCCTGGGTGAAACCGTATCCATCTCCAGCCCGGACGCACCGGCTGCTCCAAATGTCACTCCGGGAAGCGACACCGTTTGTGAGGGAGAGGATGTTACCTTTGCTATTTCGCCCCCGATAACAGATGCAACTTACACATGGACGGGCCCTATGGGATTTTCCCGAACAGGTACCGACCCCTTTCTAACGATCCCAGGAATTACTACTTCAGATGCAGGAGAATACGCAGTAAATGCAACAGTAACCGGGTGTGTAAGCGCTGCAAGCACATTTGATATTTTTGTTAACCCTTTGCCTGTTGCAACGGTGCCTTCCAGTATGGTTGTATGTTCAGGCACTATTATACCGGCAACATCATTTACCAGTACGCCGGATGGAGCGACTTATTCATGGACAAACAATAAACCTGAAATAGGTTTGGCTGCGACTGGAAGCGGCAACATAGACGCATTTACTGCCACCAATTCTACATTATTACCTATTACAGCAGTAATTACAGTTACCCCCACCCTAAATGATTGTGTGGGCCAACCGGTTAACTATACTATTACTGTAAATCCCCTACCCACAGCCACAATCAGTGGCGATGCTACTATTTGCTATGGCGCTTCCACAAACCTTTCAGTTGCTCTTACAGGAACCCCGCCATATACCTTAACTTATACGGATCAGTCTACAACTGTTACTGTACCTGATATTTGGACAACCTCATATATAATCCCGGTTAGTCCCACGTCAACTAAAACATATACCATCACAAACATTTCTGATGCCAACTCCTGTTCCAATACTGGTTCTGGAAGTGCGGTTGTAACAGTTCCATTAGCCCCCTTAAGCGCTTCAGTTTCAAAAACCAATGTAACATGCTTTGGAAGCGCTACAGGATCCATTTCGTATACCATAAGCGGCGGAACTTCACCATATAAAATCACTTATACTTACAATTCAGGGTCTGCTTCAGGTCCTCTAACAATACCTGCTACAGGTTCCCTATCAAACTTACCAGCAGGCACTTACCAGGTTACTTTAACAGATGCCAATAATTGTACCCCTATCGTTCAAACCATAGTAATTACTCAACCAACCGCAGCATTGGCCGGCACAGCGGCTTCAACGAATGTTACCTGTACCGGAGCTAACGATGGCACAATAACAATCAGTCCATCAGGAGGTTATGGATCTTATGAATACAGAATAAATGGGGGTACAAGCTGGCAAGCGTCAAATACCTTTACCGGTCTGGCACCACAAACTTATAATGTACAGGTCAGGGACGCTGCACAAATTAGCTGCATGGTAACAATCAATACTTCATTAACGATTACTGAACCGTCTGCCATTACCGGAACTGCCACTCCAACCCACGTTACATGCTTCAGTCTGGCGGATGGCACAATCACTGTCAACGCATCAGGCGGATACGGAACCTATCAGTACAGCATTAATGGGGGATTAAACTGGCAATCGTCGAATACTTTTACCGGACTGCCACCACAAACTTATACTATACATATCAGAGATGCTTTACATCCGACATGTACACGTGTAATAAATAATATAACCATCAATCAACCAAGCGCAGCATTATCCGGAACAGCAAGTTCAACAAATGTCACCTGCTTCGGCGCTGGGAATGGTTCAATTACCATTACTGCTACTGGCGGTTATGGGAGTTATCAATATAGCATCGATGGCGGGGCTAACTGGCAGGCTGATAACTCCTTTACAGGTCTGGCGCCTGATTCATATTCTGTTATCATACGCGATGCTTCACAGATCACATGTATGTATACTATTGGCCCTGTAACTATCATACAGCCAACTTTAGCAGTTACAGCAACAGCCACATCAACCAATGTTACTTGTTTCGGTCAGGACAATGGTACAATAATCATTAATGCAACAGGCGGTTACGGCGATTATGAATACAGCAAAGATGGAGGAACAACCTGGCAGACAGAGAATTCGTTTACAGGACTTGCGCCGGATTCCTACTCCGTCATGGTACGAGATGCTTCGCAGATAACCTGCACATATATTATCGATCCTTTAACTATTGTTCAACCGACCGCAGCTATTTCAGCGACAGCCACCTCCACCAATGTCACTTGCTTCGGGCTAGGAAACGGGAGCATATCAGTGACACCATCAGGAGGTTACGGATCATATGAATATAGTATTGATGGAGGAACAACATGGCATGCTGAAAATTCATTTACAGGCCTGTTACCAAACTCTTACTCGATTATTGTACGCGATGCCTCGCAGATAGCATGTATCTATACCATAGAGCCGTTAACTATAATTCAACCACCCGCAGCAGTTACGGCGACAGCCACCTCCACCGATGTCACTTGCTTCGGCCTTAACAACGGAAGTATATCGGCTATGCCGTCAGGGGGGTATGGAACTTACCAATATAGCATCGATGGCGGAGCCACCTGGCAGGCAGAGAATTCGTTTACAGGACTTGCGCCGGATTCCTATTCCATTATCGTACGCGATGCTTCACAAATCACATGTATGTATACTATTGGCCCTGTAACTATCATACAGCCATCTTTAGCAGTAACAGCAACAGCCACATCAACCAATGTTACGTGTTTCGGTCAGGACAATGGAACTCTAATTATTAATGCAACAGGAGGTTACGGCGATTATGAATACAGTAAAGATGGAGGAACAACATGGCAGGCAGAGAATTCGTTTACAGGACTTGTGCCGGATTCCTACTCCGTCATGGTACGAGATGCTTCGCAGATAACCTGTTCATATACTATCGGTCCAATAACTATTGTTCAACCCGCCGCCCCGGTTACAGGAACAGCAACTTCAACTAATATAACCTGTTCAGGAGCAGGTGATGGCACAATTACGATCCACGCATCTGGCGGATACGGCAATTATGAATATAGTATCAATGGTGGCACAAACTGGCAGTCTACCAATACTTTTACTGGACTTGGCCCCGGGAATTATTCAATACAGCTGCGTGATTCTGACCAAACTTCATGTACTACCATTGTTAACGCTTCAATTACAGAACCCACCACATTAACCCTTGATGGCGTTCATTCGCCCATACTTTGCTATGGAGGCTCAACCACGGTAACCCTTATTGCAAATGGCGGAACAGGTGCGCTGGAATACCGGCTGGGAACCGGAAGCTACCAGGTTTCCAATACCTTTACAGGAGTACTTGCAGGCAGCCACCAGTTTTGGGTCCGGGATATCAACGGTTGTGAGCAGGATTATACCGTAACCATTTCACAGCTTGCCCAACTAACTCTTACAGCCACGGCAAGCCCCATCAAATGTGATGGCACCAGTACGGTTACCCTGGTTGCCGAAGGCGGAACCGGAAATTATCAATTCCGGAATGGCAGCGATGCCTACCAGGTCTCCAATACATTTAACTTAGGCCAGGGATCATATACTTTTTATGTAACAGATGGCGCCTGTGAAGAATCTGTTGTGGTGAATATTGCCGGATTAAGCACACTTACACTTACCGGAAGTTTTACTCCCATTGCCTGCTTTGGCGGAAACTCCACCGTGACATTATCGGCAAATGGCGGCAATGGTTCATATTCGTATAAAGCAGATAATGGCACCTGGCAAACCGGCAATACCTTCACCGTTCCTTCAGGAGATCATATCTTTACCGTGCGTGATGCCGGAGGTTGCCAGCAGTTCTTCCAGGTAAACATTCCCGAAACTGAAAAATTGAATGTCATTCTAACCAAACTGAAAGATGCAAGCTGTTTTGGGACATCAACTGGCAGCCTGAGCCTGAGCATGACAGGAAATAAAGGATCGGTTACCACCACCTGGTTAAAAGACGGGCAACCCATTT
>DASWTL010000089.1:0-6054 GCA_036402155.1 Sphingobacteriaceae bacterium
CCAACTATGGTATGAGGGGGATGATAATTCTTTCAGGATAATATACGAAAGGCATTACACGCAACTACTGGCTATTGGGCTGCAAAAGACAGGTAATAGAGATATTGCCCAGGAGTTGGTTCAGGATACCTTTATGAAGCTCTATCAGTGTAAGAACAGAATTATAGAGATTACCTCAATTCGCGCCTACTTATATGTTATTTTAAAAAATAAGATTCTGAACCACCACCGTACCGAACTTGGTTATAAAAAATACCTTTCTTATATCTCTAACTATATCAATCATTCAGACAACTCAACGATGAACAAACTTGAGACACGGGAGCTTGAAAGGCAATTGAATCTTGAAATAGAAAATCTTCCGCCTCAATGTCAAAAAGTATTTAAGCTTAGCAGGAAGGAATATTTAAGTAACAAAGAAATCGCGATCGTATTGGGAATATCTGAAAATACAGTAGAGCAGCACATGCGTAAGGCGCTGAGAAACCTGAGACGTTCACTTGGAAGCTTTATAGAAATTACCGCAATTGTCTACTTATTGGACAAATAACGCAATACTCTTAGCTAGAAATTTCTGACCCATAAATCAAAGAACGAATTAAACTATAACTACTCCACCGCGAAGCGCGATGGAGTAGAAAGTTAGATTATTTTAATTGCTGTACTTGATTCAACATATAACCAATTCGGCCTGGGCCTTCGAGAGTTCCGGTGCCGTCTATTAATGTTGTTATCCTTTCGCCGTTTACCATTGTTGTTACGCTACCAGTTCGCGACTCGCAGATTTTTCTATTCTACCCGCAGCCCTGTTAATTGAAACCAGGATTCTGAGGCATTATTTCAGTTAGGTTGGCATCAATAACAACCTGAGGGATCGGATAGAGCGTATCGCGGGCTGCAGCGGTCTGCCCTCCCCTGAAATTGTACTTTTTGACGCGCTCCAACCATTTCCCTGTGCGAAGCAACGTGTAGCGTCGGTGTTCCTCTCCAATTAATTCGCGCGAGCGTTCATCTAAAATAAAATCAAGAGTAACATCAGAGGCCGATATGTCGCTGGCTTTAGACCTTCTTCTAATGATATTAATAGTTGAAGCAGCACCGGGCTTGTCATTGAGTTTTAACTGGGCTTCGGCCTTTAAAAGATAAGTCTCGGCAAGCCTCAGGTAAGTCTGATCATTATATGATCCCCGTAAAGGATCGGTTAGCGGATCGGTAGTGTCATACTTTCTGATAAACGGATAATTATTGACCAACCCATTTCCGAGTCCTGTTAAATCATTTTTCCAGACAAGTTTAATTGTATCTCCATACTTATATCCCGGTGGCAGTTTATCGGCTGGTGCCGGAGCATTTTCCGCCGCAGTGCGTAATATATAATATTTCCGTATCGCATAGTTGCTACCGCGATCATCCTGTGGCTCGTATAAATCAATGGCCCACTTTGTAGGCTGCTCCCTGCCTATTCCAATACCTCCCCTTTCAGGGGTCTTTTGCAACGGAACCACATTATTAATTTTAATCTGCACATGGTGACTGGTAGCGTTATGATATCTCCGCATAATGCTTCCATTTTCTCCGCCTCCAACAACATTATACTCCCATTGCCATACCCAAAGTGCTTCCGTATTTCCCTCTTCACGATTAGCGTTGCCTTCGTAAAACATATCCATAAAAGCTACACCGGGTTTATTTGCTTTAACCCCATATCTGTTTGTAATCAGCTTATAAGCTGGAGTATTTATCACCTTATTTGCCCATATCAAAGCACTGTCAGGTTTTCCGATAGTCAGGTATAGTTCAGAAAGATAATGTTGAACGGCTCCTTTACTGATTCTTCCCCGAACCTTGGGCGCCACGTCAAGATATGGCTCGGCAGCTAGCCAGTCGGCTTTCATCTGCTTACGCACTTCTGCCCTGGGTGTTCTTGCCCAATCCGTTTTTATGTTTGAGCCCAATGACTCTTCCAGGTTCAGCGGAACATCGCCCCAGCAAAAAGTGAGATGCCGGTAAGCCCAGGCCCGCAACGCTTTTGCCTCAGCAATTACACGGTTTTTGTTAACTTCCGGAGTGCCGCCTGCCCCGCTCCAGTCAATATCTGCCCCCTTTTCAGCCTGGTTAATGATTGTATTTGCAGCATTTACAGTCTGGTATAACCATAAAAAGACACTCCTTAGATTGGAGTTGCTGGACTCGTTATTCGTATTATACAATAAAGCTATAAACCCGAAGCCTCCTCTTTGATTAGGGACGATATTGTCCGTTCCAATCATGGCGATGTCAGCCACAAGATTTTCGGTACTGCCATCTCTTCCTTCCCGTTCACCTCTTACTAAGGAATACAATCCATTAAGTCCTGCTTCAAAGCCATTTAAGTTGGTATAAAGTGTTTCTGTTGTGATCAAATGAGGTGGATTCTCTTCCAGCCACTCATCAGAGCATGACTGCATAAGAGATATGGTTACGAATGCAACTATAATATTTAATATCTTTTTCATATCATGAAAGTTTGAAATTTAAAACCCAACGTTAAGTCCAATTGTATACTCCTTTTGCAAAGGTACTTCCCATTCTCCATTCAACTCGGGATCCGTTCCGTTGTACTTAGTGAAAGTTTGCAGGTTTCTTCCGGCCACATAAACCTGAAATCTCCCTATACCTAAATTGGATAAAACCTTTTTTGAGAATTCATACGATAGCGAGATATCTTTTAGCCGGATAAAACTGGCGTTTTCAAAAGGGCTTGCAACCTGGCCTTCCTGCCGATTGGCATCGAGACGATTCATAACCCAATCATTTGTAGGATTTTCAGGGGTCCACCAGTTCTTTTTAGTCGTGTTTTGGGTAATATCCCGACCAACATCATCGTTCAACAAATCATTCTCTTTGGTAACCCCATGCATCCCATACATAAATACACTCAATTTCAGGTTTTTATATGAGAAAGCGTTATTCATCCCCCACGTATATTTTGGGTCCCGCTGACCGATAATCACACGGTCATAAGCTGCAGAGAGTATGCCGTCCGGCACGCCATCAGGTCCACTAACATCCCTGATTTTGATGTATCCGGGCTGGGTTTTGTAACGTGCGGCCTCTGCCGCTTCATCCAACTGCCAAACGCCGGTCCATTCATAACCATAATTCACCCTTATGGGCTGACCGATAAACCACCTGTTGGCCAGATCATCTATTTCCTTTCCATTCTCATCCAAATAACCATATAGCGAAACGATCTTATTTTTCACGAAAGCTATATTTCCCGTGGTTTCCCATTTAAAATTAGTTGTATTTACATTGGTAGACATCAGTGATAATTCCAGGCCTTTATTTTCAGTTTCACCAATATTCTGGGTGATTTGATCAAAGGCGCTTACCGGAGAAATCGTCCTGTCGAGCAGCAGATCGAAGGTATTTGATTTGTAGAGATTGATATCTCCTGAAATCCTGTTACCTAAAATACCAAAATCAAGCCCTACATTCCATGTTCTGGTTGATTCCCAACCAAGATTATCCTGGCCAAGTTTGCTGGGTATATACCCTGGTAATGTTGTTGTACCATCCACCATATTCCTGGAAGATAAACGGGAGATTGTTTCATAAGCTGAAACTGCCTGATTTCCATTAAGACCTACAGAAGCTCTTAATTTTAACTGGCTGAAAATATCTTTCCATTTAAAGAACCCTTCATTCACTATATTCCATCCAACTGCCATTGACGGGAAAAAGCCCCTCTTGGTGGTTTCTCCAAAGCCGGAGTAAGCGTCGCTGCGGCCAGTTAGGGTAAGCAGGTATCGGCTATCGTATGAATAATTGATACGGCCCATGGATGATAATAATGTAGTTTCGCCATTGGAAAAGCCGGGAAGGTTTAATGCAGCCTGTTGGGCACCGTACCATTTTAAAAAGTCGTTTGGAAAGCCTTGTGTACTCAGACGGTTTGTATTGTCCCTGGAATTTTCAAAGCTATAAACTCCCGTAAGGAATACGTGGTGTTTGCCGAAATCCCTATCGTAATTAAGTATATTTTCAATTACGACATCTTTAGATAACCCTCTGCTGGTAGAGGCGTTGCCCGCATCACGAAACCCGGTTTGAGTCTCACGACCATAATAAGTGGCGTCATTAGTTAATCCGAACCTGATACCGGTATTTATCCGGTATTGCAAGCCTTTGGCAAACGGAAAATCAACAACGGCGAAATTATTGGTTACCACCCGATAACCTTCATCAACATTGTCTGCAAGAAGTCCCTCCAACGGGTTACGATAATTTACATACTCGCGCCATGGATTAATATTCTGGTTACCATCGGCATCAAAGGGAACTGTTAAGGGATTATATCTATATGCACCCTGATCCCCGGCGAAACTTGGACCAATGCCGCTGGAATTGATGTATGCAAGCTGGGTTTTTGTGCCTAGTGTTAGCCAGTTCTTAAATTTGGTATCTACATTTATCCTTGCTGTAGCTTTTTTGTAATCGTCATTTACTGCTAAACCTTTAACATCAAGCAAGTCGCCAGATAAATAATATTTAGTATTCTTAAACCCACCTGAAAAAGAAAGGTTGTGATTTGTGCTCCTTCCCTTGCGCAATGAAAGGTCTAACCAATCTGCAAATACACCGGAGTCGTAAACGTCCTGTTCTGAAGGAGTTATTGTGGTCGGCGCCCGTTCTAACTTAAATTTATAGAATTCCTCACCTGTCAGCATTTCGGGTAAGTTGGCGAACCTTTGCACACCGTAGAAGCCATTGTATTTCAGTTTTGTGTCTCCATTTACTCCGGATTTTGTTGTTACCAGGACAACACCGTTACTTCCTCTGGAACCGTAAATTGCGGCGGCAGAGGCATCTTTTAACACCTCAACAGACTGTACATCGTTCGGGTTTACATCACTGAGGTTTCCTGCTACACCATCTATTACAACTAAAGGAGAATTACTGGCTTTTATAGAATTTCTTCCTCTGATCATGATCGACTCTGAGGGTACAGCTCCGGCTGAAGTGGTTTGTACTACTACCCCGGGAATGGCCCCCTGCATAGCTTGTATTATATTCGTATTCGCAACCCCTTCCAGCCTGTTTGCCGAAAGTGAAGCGACAGATCCGGTCACATCACTCTTCTTTTGTGTCCCGTATCCAACCACCACAACCTCACCTAAAGAAGAAATAGATTCCACGAGGACTACATTCAGGTTTCTTTGTTCGTTGACTACAATTTCCTGTGTGGCAAAACCAATGGAAGTAAAAACCAGAGTTACAATTCCTTCTTCGGGAATACGTAAAGAATAAAAACCGTTTTGATCGGTAGTGGTTCTAACAGCGGTTCCTTTAAGGCTGATA
Source organism: Sphingobacteriaceae bacterium (assembly GCA_036402155.1). GTDB lineage: Bacteria > Bacteroidota > Bacteroidia > Sphingobacteriales > Sphingobacteriaceae > DASWTL01. The sequence continues at coordinate 5,344 of DASWTL010000089.1, forward strand.
TTCACTCCAACTAAAGCATCTCCGTTTTTGTCTGTCACCTTTCCCGAGATCTCCCTGGCTTGTTCTTCCACCGGGTTTTCGGTAAAAAAATCAATTACCTTGTCGATTATCGCCTCTTCCCGTTCTTTTATGAGAATATTTTTATCCTTAATGCTATAAGTTGCCGGCAATCCGCTTAAAACCTTATCCAGGGCTTTTTTAAGGGGGGCATTTTTTAAATTCACATCTACTCTAACAGTTTCTTTTACTGTGCGGGAGGACCAGGAAAAATTGTACCCGGTTTGCTTGTTAATTTCATCGAACACCTCCTTTAGTGAGGTATCTTTCATGTTAAGTGTAATCTGCTGCGACAGGCCAGAAGCACTGACCTGAAGAAGGCCTATCAAGAGAAACATCGCAGTAAGGTTCATGATGAGTCTTATTTTTCGTACGCAATCATCTGATCGGTACCATGATTTGGTAAAATTTATTAACATAATACTGTTTTACGGCACAACCTCAATGGTCTATTGACGAGACCTTTTAACTTGCTTAAAAGCATGGCTTTAACTAAGTTTGTACGCTGGTTAAAAATTTAGAAAATGTGGTTACACTACCTGTTTTTCGGTTAATCAGACTTTGTTCAGGGGCGTTGGTAGCGCTCCTGATCTTTTTCTGACCCCGTGTCTTACTTACTTTCGCCTGATTTTTTCCATATGGTTACTCTTTAAA
>DASWTL010000090.1:0-3697 GCA_036402155.1 Sphingobacteriaceae bacterium
CTCATACTACCCATTTTACAGCTAACTGCATGATAAAAAACGGCAGCGAAAATGTCATTGATGAAGATGGAAAACCAATAGTACTGCCCTTTGTATTTGATAAAAAAGATGTTACTATTATTGCAGACTGGGACACTACAGGATTAGTAGCTACCGGAAGCCATTCGTTTGCTGTGAACGAATTAAATGTTTCCAGAGACAACAGTTTTAAAATTGCGGCAGAAGATGCCTTTTTTGCAAACTGCATTTATAAATATCCTTTTTTGCAGTTTGCTGAAACCACATTAGCGGCAAATATTAGTGGTATGGCCATTCATTTTCTGGACCTGTGCGAACAGATCTTTGCTGAAAGAATAACCAGCAAAAATTTAAAGGAGTACCAGCAAAAAATTCTGTCTGACGGATTATCAGCTTCAATAAAAGTACTGCAGGAAAAACGCTCCGAGTTTTATTCCGCAATGGAAGGATCGTGGACAGAAATTAAGAGTCAAAACTCAATTTCAGATCAGAAACTATCAGAAGTGAGTATTACTAGCAGGGAACTTGTAAAATATTGTTTTCTGAAAGTTAACGAATTATATCCTTATTGCGGATTAATAGCTGCCAGATCATCATCTGAAATTAACCGGGTTTGGCGTGATCTGCATACCGCAAGTCAGCACACCCTATTGGCCATTCCGTACTAAAGTAAAGAATTATTTAATATTAAATTAACCGGAAATGGTGCATATTTGTATTAAGTACCTCCGGTTAATTATTAAACTCTTGTTCATCCAAAATCTATGTAATGGTTTAACCATTATTGCCAAAGCTTCTATTTAATTACTCTGATGAGATTAAAAATTGTATTGTTCTCTTTATTTGCCGCATCAACTTTGATCGGCTATGCACAAAAAAATAAATCAACATCATCAATTCCACGTCCCAAACTGGTTGTGGGCTTAATGGTTGATCAAATGAGGTGGGATTATTTGTACCGTTTTTATGATCGTTATGATGATGGGGGATTCAAACGGATGTTAAAGGAGGGCTTCAGCTGCGAGAATACTTACATTAACTATGTACCAAGCCTTACCGGCGTTGGACATTCGAGTGTATATACAGGATCTGTTCCTGCAATTCATGGAATAACCGGAAATGATTTCACCATTCAGGCAACCGGGGAAAAAATGTATTGCGCCGGGGATTCTACCGTGGAAGCTGTTGGATCCAGTTCTTCTGCAGGAAAAAGGTCTCCAAGAAATCTTTTAACAAGTACTATGACTGATGAACTGCGTCTTGCTACTAACTTCCGTTCGAAAGTTATTTCTGTTGCATCAAAAGATAGAGCAAGTATAATGCCCGGTGGTCATGCTGCGAACGCCGCTTATTGGTTTGACGGGAGTTCAGGGAATTGGATAACCAGCACCTATTACATGAAAAGTTTGCCAACTTGGGTAAATAAATTTAATGCGCAAAAGCTGGCAGAAAAATATTTACTGCAGGACTGGAATACATTATACCCATTGGATACTTATTTGCAAAGCACGAAGGATAATAGCCCCTATGAAACAAAGTATGCAGGTACAGCTACTCCTACATTTCCTGTAAAAACTTCCGGGATGATTAGCAAAGGATATAGCATTCTTACTAATACACCTTATGGAAGTACCTTAACAATGGAAATGGCAAAAGCCGCAGTAGAAAATGAAGAGTTGGGGTTAGATGCGATCACTGATTTTCTTACTGTAAGCGTATCAACTCCTGATGCTATTGGACATCAATTCGGACCTAATTCCATTGAAACAGAAGACACCTATTTGAGGCTGGACCGCGACATTTCTGCATTTTTAAGTTACCTCGATAAAAAAGTAGGTAAGGGAAATTATTCTGTATTTTTAACGTCTGATCATGCTGTTGCACATAACGCCAACTTCCTGAAAGACAATAAAATACCTGCCGGCTTATTTCCTACAAGTTCTATATTAAAGAATTTGAACATCTTCCTGGAAAAGGAATTAAAAGTGAAAGATTTGATTGATAACCTTATGAATTACCAGGTTAATTTAAATTATCGGGTAATTAGAGAGAAAAAGGTTAATGAGTCGGAACTCAAACAACTTATTATTGATTTCCTTAAGAAGCAAGACGGTGTGGCTTTCGTTGTGGATAACGAGAATGCACAAACCGCCACAATTCCTAATGAATTCAGAGGTCGTATATTAAATGGTTATAACAGAGAAAGAAGCGGAGTAATACAAATTATTCTTGAACCGGGATGGTATTCGGGTTCATCAAAAACAGGTGCATCACATGGTACCTTAAGCCCATACGATACTCACATCCCTCTGGTGTTTATGGGCTGGGGAATAAAACAAGGAAAATCAAATATTACTTATCATATTACAGATATAGCCCCAACTATTTCAGGATTATTGCATATTCAGGAACCCAATGGAAATATTGGAAAGCCCATCAATGAGGTATTAAAATAGACGAACCCGTATCCTGATGAAGAAATACATATCAAATTTCCATTATATCACACATGATCATCCTTACCGAAGTCATGTAGAGCAAACAGAGATAGCCTGTGAAGCCGGTGCCAACTGGATCCAGTATCGGTGCTTCAGCAAACCAGAAGAAGAGATGATCAACGAAATTCACCAGGTAGCAGCTATTTGTGATGACTGGGGCGCCACTTTAATCCTTGCTGATCATTACCAACTTCTTGACAAAGTGGATGCACAGGGAGTTCATATTGAAGACCTGAATGCCGATCTGAAATTTATTCGTGATCAGATCACCGATGAAAAAACCTTCGGAACGTCGGCAACTTCTTTTATAGAAATCCAGCGGATCGCAGCATCAGGTGTAGTTGATTATATAGGCTGCGGACCATTTTCAACCACTCTTACTAAACCAAATGATTATCCACTGATGGGAGTTGAAGGATACAGGGACATCATTTCAAAAATGAAAGAAAGTGACATTGATATTCCTCTTTTAGCGGTAGGTGGGGTTAAAATTGATGATGTCACAGCTTTAATGAAAACCGGTATTTTTGGGATAGCTGTTTCAGGGGCTGTGAATATTGCCGAAGATCCTGCGCAAGCAGTAAACGATTTCAGGAGCCTCTTAAGATAAGCAGTTTGTCCATGCTTAATAGGTAGCGGCTAACAAACTGAACATAAATATATATAAACTGACAGAGTGTTAAATACCTTGTCTATTTTTGTGCGATGTCATCTCACCATATCATCCGGGAAAAACAGGAACCCGCCTTACTGATTATCAGTCTCGAAAATTTTGATCATGAACACCTGGGCCAATTACTGGAATGGAGTCCTTCGGTAATTGTGAGTGATAAATTATATGAGATTACAGATTCGATGGGCATAAAAATAGACGGAGTTCTTACAACAGATGGTGATAACCATGTTGAAATTCAATCAAACACGCAGGTTATCACTACAGGCCCTGATCAGCTGGAAGACGCTTTAAAATTTCTCATATCTGAGGAATATCCGGCAGTAAATATTATCACAAACGAATTCCACACCAAGGATTATACTTTATTCACCGATTTTATTGATCTGGTAATTTATAATGGAAATAAAAAGATCTTTCCTGTTAGACCTGGGTTCAGCAAATGGAAGCCGGCAAGGGAAAAGGTAGAACTATTACAGGAAGTTACGGAGTTGCAAACTGCAAATCT
>DASWTL010000091.1:0-2999 GCA_036402155.1 Sphingobacteriaceae bacterium
ACACCCTCGAATCACAATAAACTTGAAATAAACAAAAATTTTACAGAAACGAAACGGATTGTGTTTTTGAAATAAACTGGCTTTTTTATTGATACCTGCCAAGAAAATTTCAAATTATTAGCTAATGTTGCAGGGAACTAAAGAAAATAAATAAAACCATTCCTTACAATGAATTTTTTGACGCTCCTTTTGCTTTTGTTTTCATCATTAAGTTTCGCTCAGGCCCAAACACGTGAACTGCAGATACAATTAAAGAATAACGATTCGCTTGAGCTACAAACAAAAGAACAACTACAGAAACTTATCTCAACATATGATCTGAACAAATGGATGTTCACTGATAAAATTATTATTGAAAGCGGTTTTAAGGCTGTGCCACATAGTCATCCGGTCTTAACACTTAATACCCGTCATTTGAAAGACAACGAATTATTGCTGTCTACTTTTATTCACGAACAACTTCACTGGTTTATAGATACTCATCCGGCTAAAGAAGACGCCCTGGGGCAATTGAGGCAGTTGTTTGCAAATCCTGAAATTAAATTTCCTGAGGGAAGTGGGGGAGAAATAGATACGTACTATCATATTCTCATATGTCATTTGGAATACAGGGGGTTAAAACAACTGTTGGGTGAGCTGAAAGCATACCAGATAGTTTCTTTCTGGCAGCAGGACCATTATAGATGGATTTACAAAACTGTACTGGAGAATCAACGGCAACTTGATGACCTGGTAAGAAAAAATAAATTATTTCCTTGATAAATGGAACGTTTTTTTATGAATCGTAACACTTTTTTAAAAGCATGTTTGGCTGCCGGAGCTTTCTTTGCTGCTCCATTTGCAACACTTTCAGAAATCAGAAAAAGGAGGATTGATAAAGGTGTCAGGGTAAGTGCCGGCAAAGACCGTTTTGATAAACCCATTTCACTTTTTGAAGGAGACACTTTTTTTACAAAAGTGTCATCAAAAGATACTGACGGCGATTTGTATATTTTTGAATCAACAAGAGACAAAATGGGTGGTCCGGCTCTCCATTACCATTATACTCAGGATGAATGGTGGTATATCCTGGAAGGGGAGTTTCTCTTTAAAGTGGGAGATGAGACGTTTACTGCAAAAGCCGGCGACAGCGTATTTGGTCCTCGTATGATCCCGCACGCCTTTGCTAAAACCAATGAAGGTGTTGGAAGACTATTAATGGCTTTTCAACCTGCAGGTAAAATGGAAGAACATTTTAAAGCCGTGAGCGAAGGCATCTATTCAAAACTATCAGAAGCTGAAAAGCACAAGTTCCGCCAGAATAACGGCTTTGAGGTTGTTGGGCCGGCACTGACGATTGACAAATCTATTCCGAAACGATAGTTGGTACTAAATGGTTTATTTAGATGAGGATCAAACTCTGAAGGCGGTTCGTTGCTCCGCCACGATCTGCCATCGTCCATCCCTTTTGGCATAAACCAGGATATACCTTAAATTTCTTTTTTCAGGCGGTCCGCCCCTTGTCCTGACCGTTGTCATCCAAAGTCCTGTTACTACCGCTGTCTGTCCATAGATACGCACGACCATATCCATATTTTTTAGTGAGTCCACCACAGCAACACCTGACTTTGTGAAGTTCATATGTTCTTCCCGGTCCATAATGTTGCCGTTTCCGGGTGTGTATGTATAGTCACTGGCAAATAGCCGTTCGTGTACCGAAGCATCGCGGCGGGCAATAGCATCAGCATATTCCTGTGATAATTTGGATATTTCAAGGTAATCATCCGATTGTGCCTGCACAAGAAAAGGCGAAAGGGTCAAAACGATAAAAATCGACCAAACCAGAAAATGTGTATTTTTCATTGTAACATATTTGTAAATATTACGCTTTTGAGCGACTATTCATTTCCTTTGGGCAATCGAAGTGGGGGACTAAATACGTAAAGCAAGCGGTTCGATCAGAAGTTTGACCTGACGGGGTAATATAAGTTACAACCTTTTTCACACTTGCAGTTAATTAACTTCGCAAATGGAAACTGATTATATACATAACAGCAATATTTTAGTGTCAACGGTCATTGCAAAAAGACGTTAAACGTGATAGAAATAAAAACCCTGGACGATTTTACCAGCCTGGACAAACCGCGACGTATAATGAAATACGTTTTAGTCTACTGTGTTTCTGGTAGTTTGATTATGACTATCGATGAAAATGAATTCAGGCTTACATCCGGACAGGTAGTTACGATAACATCAGGACAAATCCATAAAATAAATAAAACTTCAAAAGGCAAGGGTGTTATACTGGAATTTACATTAGACTTCTTTTGCAAAGATGACAAGGATATTGAATTGATATTTCACAATGGCTTATTTTGTCATTTTGCGATGAACGAAGTAATTGAGGTGAACAATGGCATTGTTGAAACACAATTGGGTCTTATTCAGGAAGAATTAGATGAACAACCTTATCAATATCTTATTTCCGTTCATAGCCGTGTTGAATTGATACTGGTAGCCATCAACAGGGCAAAAATTGATCGGGGTGATGAAATATGGAAGCCTGATGCTTTGTTCCTTAAATTTTTAGAGTCGGTGAGGAACAATTTTGAGCATAATTATTCTGTTGCCCAATTTGCAAACCTGCTTGGTACCACTGAAATAAAGCTCAATGAACTGGCAAAGCTACACGCAGGTAAAACCGCACAGAATGTTATTTATGGGCTCATTGCTTCAGAAGCCAGGCGGCTACTCACGTATGGCGATTTGTCTGTAAAAGAGGTGGCTTACAAACTTGGCTTTAATGATCCATTTTATTTTTCCAATTTTTTCAAGAAACAAACAAAGCTTTCTCCTAAACTGTATAAAGAAAAGTTTGCAATATAAATATTACATGTTTTTCACACGATTCTCTATTCTTTAAGCCCATCCTGCAAATGACCTTTGTGCCTGATTACTTTCTTAAAAGTCAAAAATCAGGTTTTAAAGATGAAAGACATTTCCATTCTGTTTCTACGGTT
>DASWTL010000092.1:0-2673 GCA_036402155.1 Sphingobacteriaceae bacterium
CAAGTTTTTACATGCAGCAGAAAAAGGTCACCCATCAACTGCGACAAGTTTTTTGGTTTACCGCGCAATGTTAGAAGGCTCTTGGCTTCATAATTCCAAAGTAAGGGATGTTGATCTAAGACATTCATAAAAGTATAGGGAATAAATAGTCTAGAGCTTATTCTTTCTGCAACAAATCCATTACACTCTATCTCCCATAACTTTTTTGTTTTCTCTATATCAACATCATCGTCCTTGACAGTTTGAACAATAAACTTCAAGGTTTCGGCCTCTGGAACATAAAGCAATTGTTCCATACTTAAATGCCACCCAGCAAAGAAATCTTCAGAGTTAGTTAAGTAAATTAATTGCTGTAACATCAAGTGGTTCTTTGTTGCGCCTAACGGTAACGTATTGGCGAAGGCGGGCCGACAGTAGCATTGACTTCACATGGACTGGCGGCCCGCTTTTGCCAATACAATGTTGCATGTAGGCCTCGTCAGGAAGGCCAACTCAATAAATTAAAATCCGTGACTAATCTGCAGATAGCGCCGTGGTCATCATAGCCAATATACGTAGCATAGAGACCGTCACCCCAACCTGATGAAAACATTGCAACATTATCGCCAGCCATTTCCCACAGAAGCCAGGATCGAGTATCGCAGTAGTTTTTCTCCATATCTTCTATAACACGTAAGTAGTTGTCCTCCTTTGACTTCAAAAACTCGAGATATCTGTTGGCTCCTGAGGTGTCCATGAAACAACCGGCGCCCGAATCAACACCATAGCCTAATATATCTGCGTCAGCCAAATCACTTGCATCTTGGGCAATAGTGACTGCTATACTCCAGTTCACAGGAAGCGAACTAGTAAATTTAACTCTCGCAAACCCAATTCTTTCATCGTCATTTATTTTGGCAATGGCTAATTCAACCGGGAATTTCCCAACTGGAAATTTTTCCTCAAAAGGCTTGTTTTCGTAAAACAGAAAGGGATCACATGCGATTACATTTCCTTCTTTCATAGAAAGAAATCCAATTTGCTCGCAATAAAAAGAGTAATCCATCCCATCGTTCACGATCACGAAGTCTTTTGTGAAAGCCGTTTCGAGAAAATATGGAACCTTTCGCTGTCTCATGGCTTACATGCAACGGAGAGGGCTTGCCGATGGCCGGTCGAATTTAAAGTATAATTTTTATTATAATCACCAGACTAGCGGCAAACCAATGTTGTATGCCGCTTTGTTAAACTTGAACTTCTTTTATTTTATCAGCTACACGTCTACAGTTTTCGATATCTCCAAATAATCCCATGTTCTGGGTTTCAATTCTATAAAGATATTGCGCTATCGTTTCTTTTTCGGCATTCTCAATTTTAAGCCTGAATACTTCAGGCAAGTAACTGTAGTATTCGTCCCTTGCTTCTTCATATTCGTTAACACCAATCGGATCCCAGTCCAGCCAAAGAATATCGTCCAAAGTTTTATATAGTGCCTTTTGATCTTCCAACAATCACGTGAACTTCATAAGATTTAATACCATTTCATTCAGAGTATCCTAATAAATTGTTCAGTTGATAAACCAACTAAGGGCCTCAGCTCAATATAGCAGGAATACCACCTAAGATGCGTCTTAAAATTAAGCAGTTTTGATGCACTTAGAAAATAGGCGGACACGTAAACACTGTGATACAGTACTTCAGGTTGGATCAAACGCCTTTGCCGTTTTGCGAAAAACACTTCTTAAGGATCTTCGGTCAGCAGGAAGCCCCTTTAAAGTGGCATACAACGGTAACGTATTGGCGAAGGCGGGCGAAGAAACCGGTTCAATACTTTTGTTGCTGGCAGCTCGCTTTTGCCAATACAATGTTATGCGGCGTTTTTGGGGAGTGACTTTATGGATTTCAGTACACTGCTCTTTGCCTTTTGTTCTTCCTCAAGATCAAAGTCGTCCTGGATACCAAGCCAGAATTTCGCAGAATTACCAAAATATTTGCTCAACCTAAGTGCTGTATCGGCAGTAACTCTTCTATTTCCTTTAAGTATCTCTGAAACCCTTGTCTGGGGGATACCAATATCCTTTGCTAACTTATAAGCGGTTATATCGAATGGTTTCAAAAATTCCTCCATTAATATCTCTCCAGGATGTATATTCTTCAACTTCGCCATTACTTTTTTTTAATGATAATCAATAATTTCTACCTCTGAAGCATTTCCAGAATGCCATTTGAAAATTATGCGCCATTGCTTGTTTATTCGAATGCTATAGAACAGCTTTAATTGGCCAGTTAACTTCTCTAAACGGTTGGCTGGCGGAATTCGGAGATCTATTAAATCAACAGCATTGTTTATCATCCTTAGCTTCCGCCTTCCTACTTGCTGAATCTCAGGCGGAATCTTCTTAACCCTATTACCTAACCAAATCTCTTCTGTGTCAGCACTTCCGAACGAAATAATCATGCTACCGAATTACGTTAGTAACGCCAAAGGTAGGTATTCTTTCTAATATGTTTACCAAAGCCTAGTGAGTTTCAAATAAAAATGTCGCATAACGTGGAAGGCTTGCCGATGGCCGGCCGAATTTAAAAAATGATTGTTACATGAGAGACCAGGCTAGCGGCAAACCGATGTTAAGCGCACTTATTTGCTGGGTTTCGCTTCTAGTGCGAATAGCTTTTTTGGAATTTGATATTGGT
>DASWTL010000093.1:0-37136 GCA_036402155.1 Sphingobacteriaceae bacterium
TACAAATAATACAACTTCTGCCGATCAGCTTAAGATTGATGTTGGCGGCTATAATTCATTATTAGGAAAAAGTTATGGTGAGCTGGCTGCCCAAAGCCGCTCACAACATAAAACCCAGGGCTTTGGCAGTGCAAGTCAGCGGGGACCGGAATTAGAATATTTTGCACTGCTTGCGGGCGCACCGGCAAAGACCGATCTGCTGGATGATATAGATATCTCGTGGAACAGAGTAAACAACGGTAAAATGATAGGTGAGTTGATCAGCAAGATCAATTCTAATTTTGACATGATTGATCCGGCATCATCGGTTCCGGATCTCCTGAAATTGCAGTCATTAATTAACAAAATTGATGACGGACCTTTAAAAACGCATAAGCTTAAGGAAGTTGATGACCTGATAATGGCATGTGCAGGAATCTGGTTTGAAATGACTTCCCTTGATCCGGAAGTTTCAACCGCAGATTCTATCCGCATAAAAATTCAAGCGATCTCACTAATGCCCGATGCGTTGAAAATGCCGGTTTCAATTAGTGAGCGTCGTTCCGGAATGTCTGAGAAATTATTGTCAGAGAACCTTCTTACAATCCAAACCAAGATTGGTCCCGGTTTACTTACCCAGCCATACTGGCTTACTTTTAACCGCACACAGGGGTTGTATAATAGTGGTCCGGAAGCCATGGACCGACCTGAAAGCGAACCGATTAAAGCGCAGTTCGAAGTAAAGATAGGGAACCATCTTTTGGAAATTTCCCGCAATGTTCTTTATAAGTTTGCCGATCCTGTTAAAGGGGAAGTTTATCAGCCCTTAATTATTTCACCTCCGGTTATTGTATCTCCAGTTCAGAAAATGCTATTCTCAGGTAATAACAACTCCAGTCAGATAAGAGTAAAAGTTACAGCTAAAAAAGATCTGGTAAAAGGCTCTGTACGACTGCAAGGCTCAGATCCTTTGATTATTCCGGATGCGGCCCAACCTTTTGAACTTAAAAAGAAGGGTGATGTGACGTATGTTGACTTTCAAGTTTTACCGGCGAAGAATTCCCAACCTAATACATTAAGTGAAATTCGTGTTTCTGCCGATGTAGATGGTAAAACATATTCTTATGATGAAGCAAAAATTTCATATGATCACCTTCCGGTAATTTCGTATTTCCCGTTTGCAGATTTTAAATACCTGAATGCGGATATTAAAACTTCCGGGAAACGTATCGCTTATATATCTGGCGCGGGTGACCGTATTGCCGAATCATTAAAATTGGTCGGTTATTCAGTAGATATGCTAACCAATAATAATTTATTAACACGAGATCTATCCGTATATGATGCAATAATTGCAGGGGTGAGGCTTTACAATGTAAATGCTGATGTATCCGGATTTAACTCGCGGATAATGGAATATGTTAAAAATGGAGGTACGTATCTGGTTCAATATAATGTTAATAATGGCTTGAAAATCAACGAAATTGGTCCGTATCCGTTTAAGATTAGTAATACCAGGGTTACTGATGAATCTGCACATGTAAGAATTTTAAATTCCGGCCACCCGGTTCTTAATTATCCAAACAAGATCACTGGTGAAGATTTTAATCACTGGGTTCAGGAGCGGGGTTTATATTTTGCAACAGGTTTTGAAAGCAATTATCAAGCGATCTTTAGTATGCATGATCCTGGTGAGCAAGAAAGTAATGGCGCATTAATTGTTTCTGACTATGGAAAAGGTAGATTTGTTTATACATCATTATCATTCTTCAGGCAATTACCTGCAGGTGTACCTGGTGCATACAGATTATTTGTAAATTTGATCGCTAAAAGAAAACATTAGGCACATAGACTTAAGAGGTTTTTAAAACTTAATAAGTCTTTTTAAATTATCAAACAGTATAACCAAACACGTTAAGATTATGAAAAAAGTAGAAGCAGGGCAAAATAACTCATGGTATTACATTGTGGCATTGATCTTCGGTATATTAACCGGATTTGTAATATCCGATTCAATAGCCTGGGCGCTGGTAGGAGGATTTGCAGGATTGATATTTGCACTCTTTTTTGTGAATGTTCTTGTTGAAAAACGTGAACTCTAAACGGGATCTTCCCCCCTTTGTAAAAAGCTGGAGCCAGTTTTATATTATGCTGATAGTATGGCTGGTTCTGCTTATTGGTTTATTTTACATATTTACCAGATCTTTTGAATGAGCGTAACAGACTGGATAGTTTTAGTTGTTACACTCCTGACAATTGTCGTTTACGGAATCTATAAAAGCCGGGGCAATCGCAATATCGATGGTTACCTGCTTGGAAATCAGTCACTTCCATGGTATCATGTTTGTTTGTCAGTAATGGCTACCCAAGCCAGTGCAATTACCTTTCTGTCTGCGCCCGGCCTGGCATACTCCAGCGGAATGAGTTTCGTGCAATTTTATTTCGGCTTGCCCCTGGCTATGATCGTTTTATGCATCACGTTCGTGCCGATCTTCCACAGGCTTAAAGTATTCACTGCGTATGAATTTCTGGAAAAGCGGTTTGATATGAAAACCCGTGCCCTTACTGCCTTCCTTTTTTTGATTCAGCGAGGACTGTCTACCGGTATAACTATTTATGCCCCTTCGATTATATTATCTACCATTCTTAATATAGACACTACATATACAACCATTTTTATTGGCAGCCTGGTTATTATTTATACTGTTTACGGGGGCACGAAAGCGGTATCTTATACGCAGCTTTTGCAAATGAGCATTATTTTCTCCGGATTGTTTGTTGCCGGAATTATGGTTGTACACCTGCTTCCATCTAATGTGGGGTTTTCGGATGCGCTTCACATAGCAGGGAAAATGGGACGGACGAATGCAATTGATTTCTCATTCGACTGGAACAATCAATATACGGTATGGAGCGGCTTAATTGGTGGGTTTTTTCTTCAACTATCTTATTTTGGAACTGATCAAAGTCAGGTAGGCCGTTATTTAACAGGGTCGTCTGTTAGCCAGAGCAGGTTAGGGCTGTTGATGAATGGTCTTGTAAAAATCCCTATGCAATTTTTAATTCTGCTAATTGGGATACTTGTTTTTGCCTTCTACCAGTTCAATGAGCCGCCTGTGTTTTTTAACAGGTATGAACTTAACAAGCTGGAAAAAAGTAGTTATGCCGGCGAGCTAGCTGCAATTAAGCAGGATTACAGCAATGCCTTCCGTGAGAAACAGATTCATGTTAAAGCGCTGGAACAATCTATAGAGTCGGATAATGAAGAACTGATAGCAGCTAACCGCACGGTATTAGCTGAAGCCGATACGAAAATGAAGGCTATTCGTAAAAGTGCGGTTGATCTGATGGAGAAAAATGATGCGGATGCTGATACAAACGACAATAATTATATTTTTCTAAGTTTCGTAACACAGTATCTCCCACAAGGATTGATCGGGCTGCTAATTGCAATTATTTTTCTGGCTTCCATGGGATCTACTGCCAGCGCTCTGAATTCTTTAACCTCAACCACCGTGGTGGATATTTATAAAAGGCATATTCATAAAACCGGAAGTGACCGTCGATATCTTGATGTATCCCGATTAACTACACTGGTTTGGGGTGGCTTTTGTATCACAATGGCTATGTATGCAAGTAAGCTAGGGAACCTGATTGAAGCTGTAAATATTCTTGGGTCGTTGTTTTATGGAACTATCTTAGGGATATTCCTAATTGCCTTTTATTTTAAAAAGATTGGCGGCACTGCAACGTTTATAGCAGCCCTCATAACAGAGGTTTTAATCTTTGGAATCTGGTGGGCAGAGATAATGGCGTTTTTATGGCTCAATGTAGTTGGCTGTGTACTGGTTATCCTAATCGGCTACATTGTACAGAAATTTGAAGTAAAAACCGGTCAGCAAATTACTACTGACCGGCTGTAAGTTACTTTGAAGCCTCGGCAAGAATATTGGTGTTCAGCCGGATATATTCTTTATTATTCATAGTTTTTGCAGCTTCGATTCCCGCTTTTGCAGTTGTTGAAGCGCCGCTTTTATCACCGGTCTTTAACTGGATCCGTGCTTTCCAGTATTTAATCCAGGGTGCTTTCTGATCTGCCGCCTCTGCCGCATTGATCCATTCAAGGGCTTTATTCAGGTCTTTGCCATTATCAAAATAGTATTGAGCAGCTTGAAAATATGGCTTTTTTTCACCTTTCATTGCCTCCTCAATACTGGACATAACCTTTGAATCAACATCAGTTGTCATTTTTATAGACACACTGGTTTTATCCCATGCTAAATTCAGATTTGCGGTAGAAGGAAGCACATCAGTGAAGCCAATAGTAAAGGTTTCAACTTTATTGCTCAGTTTGGCAGGTTTAACCTCAAATCGAAGAACGTCATCTGCCTGTTTATATTCATAGGCGCCCCATTGCTTTGCACTCTTATTTATTATAATTGTCCAGGAGTCTTTTCCGGGAATGGTAAATAAACCATATTCACCGGCAGCAACAGGCTTTCCTTCCAGTGTTACATCTTCTGAAAAAGTAATAAGTGTTGCAGAATTTGCTCCTGTTCTCCAAACCTCGCCATAAGGAACGAGACCTGAAAAAATAGTTCTTCCTTTTACATTAGGCCTTGAATATTTTACAGTAACAGTTCCAAGTCCGAAACCTTGAGTCACAGTTTGTGAACTGCTGGCTTGTGGCATTCGCAACTGTGCATAAGCATTACTTATAAATAATGCTATCAAAACAGGGATGATAAATAGTTTTTTCATGTTAGTGAGTTTTCAAGTAAAATTACGGGATATTTTATGATAATATAGTCGGGATTTGTAACTTTAATTGTGGAAAGGATAAAAGATATTAGCAAAGTGGAGCCGGGCGATTTCCTTAATTATCACGGGTCCTTATCAGTGGTTGCTTCCATTGAGTTCGATGAAAGAACTTGTAAAATAAAGCTGGATAATGGGGCAATGATTATTGAAAAAGTAAATTCACGGCTGGAATTTTTCCGGACCTTAAACCGGATGAATTTAGGAACATAGCTTTCCAGATCACCTAACTATATCAGACACGATTTCTCGTTAAAGACGAACTGGGATCGCTATTTTTTTTTAATGTATCTATCCCGCCTATAATAAATACACCTACGCAAGTAATAAGGGTTGCCAGAACCATATACATAGGATTATATGCTGAACCATAATATGGCATCATTGAAAACGCTGTATTATATGTCATGTGTAACACAATTGCTGCAAAAACGCTTCTATTAGTAAGAATATAGATTTTTGTTATTAGAATGCGGTTTACGATGGTGAAGACACATTGCCAGAAAATCCAAATCGTTGAATTATGTGTTTGGGTAAACGGAATTAAATGCCAGGTAACCCAGATGATCCCCACAATAAAACCGGTGATTACAATATTATAACGAGTTAATAATCTGTCTGTTACAATAGACATCCAACCGATTTCCTCGCAATACCCGCTAAAACCATAGATCAATAAAAAAATTGGAATATTCCACAAAGGCGTCGCCTGGGTTGGCAGCTGCATTCCATTCCATTCCATAATTATATAGGAAAAGTAAACTGTCACCGGCATTAAAATAAAAATTGCAAAATGCCATGGTATTGATCTGATTCGGTTATAATCGAATCCTCTGATCAATAGTGCACTTACAGAATTTCCTTGTCTCTTAACTTCAATTATAGCAGCAACCGGTACACATAGAAATTGAAGTGCACTTATCGGCAATTTGACAGGGATAATTTTTGTTGCATCCAAAGCATAACCCAAAATCCATAAAGGTATAGACAAAAGAAAAAGTGTAACCAGAAATGGGGTAAGTTTCAACTTCCCTTCCGCGTGCTGTTGTATCTCCATATTCACCTCTAATGGGCTGTATGCTAATGCCTCAATTGGTCTATAAAAATACTTAAAAAGCAAAAGCCCGTGTTACCAGATCATCTTCGTTTTCAGAGAAAATTGATTACAAGGTAATGTACAAGAGTTTAAACAAAGTCTATTGAGTAGAAATATGCAGAAATTTTATTTTGCTGCTAAGCTTCATACCTTAGCTCAGTACTTGACTAATTAATTGAATTAGATGATCAGATCAACTGAGAATACAGAACATTATATTTGGGGTGAAAACTGTGAAGGTTGGCATTTGCTAAAATCAGATAGTTTAAGTGTTATTGAGGAAAAAATGCCACCTGGGAGTTCTGAAAAGTTGCATTTTCATTACAGATGCCAGCAATTGTTTTATATATTATCTGGACAGGCAACTTTTGTAGTGGAGGGAAAAGTTTTGGTGCTGAAAGAAAATCAAAGCATTCACATACCTGAAGGTTCAAAGCATCAGATTTCAAATGAAGGTAATATGGACCTAAGGTTTCTCGTGGTGTCGGAACCAAAATCTCATGGGGACAGAGAAGAGGTTTAAGTTTATATTGCTGTCAATATGCTTTTCATCGTCTTGTTGTGCAAAAAAAGCCACACTTCTCAGCGTGGCTTTCAACCTAAACCTTATCACAATTTAAACCAATACATTGGTTCATTAGAGTAACCAAGCATTATTTAAAAAGTTCTGTTTTTTTTATTTTTTTTGTGTCATTTGATTTCTGAAACGTATTGGATGTCAGGAGTTAAGACAAATACCTGTCAGTTAAGATGCGCCGGTGGTGATTAAGGTGACCAGCTATAATAAATAATAAAGCTCTAACAGATATTGCCGCTCCGTTTGCCGTGCCGGTTCTTTCAAGCTCAATTTCGGTTAACGACCTGAAAAAATGCAGGTTCGTCCTTCTCAATAGATTAAATTCCTCAGCAAAATCATCCAGACTACGGTCAGAGAAGTGGGCATTCGAAACATAACTACTCTCATCAAATCCAGCCAGGGGGGTGGAATCATTACGAGCAAAACGCAAGGCCCGGTAGGTCATTATCCTTTCAGTATCAATAACATGCCCTATTAATTCTTTAACTGACCATTTTTCAGGCGCGTACCTGAAATCGGCTTTCTCAGAAGGTATAGCTTTAACAAATTCCGCAAATGCATGAGCCTGTGTTTCCAGTTCATCTATTACATCATCATCAACAGTTTCGATGTATTTGTGGTAGAATGATGAATATTCATCAATGTGCGGCCGGTTCATAAGTCGAGTTACTTTTAAGGATTATACGGATAGTTGTTCCTTTGCCAATTTCGGAATCTTTTACGAATATCTGACCAGAATGATAATTTTCTACAATCCGCTTGGTCAAAGAAAGTCCAAGACCCCATCCACGCTTTCTGGTTGTAAATCCCGGTTGAAATATCGTTTCAAATCTCGCACGTGGAATTCCACGGCCTGTATCCGAAACATCAATGAAAACCTGTTCTTTAGCATAGTTTTCAGTGACAGATACTTCTATTTTTCCTGTCCCTTCGATGGCATTTACCGCATTTTTAAATAAGTTTTCCAAAACCCAGTCAAATAACGGGATATTAAGTAAAGCCTCTGCATGTTCGTCTCCATTTAAAACAAACTGAATTTTTTCGCTGGTACGAACCCTGAAATAATCTATATACTCTGAAATTACGTCGTAAACCACATGGTTTTGCAGAACAGGCTTAGATCCAATTTTGGAAAAACGGTCAGTAATAACTTCCAGTCGTTTTACATCATGCTCCATTTCTGATATGAGGTTATCACCATCGGCTGCGTATCGGGATTTTAATAATTCGATCCATGCCATTAGCGATGATATTGGGGTGCCCAGCTGATGAGCAGTTTCTTTCGCCATACCTACCCATACCTGGTTCTGTTCTGATCGTCTTGAAGAGCTGAAAACCAGGTAGGCCACCAGTAAAAATATAGCGATAACAGTAAGCTGAATATAGGGAAAGACCCGCAACTGCATAAGCAACGTTGAATCCTTGTAGTAAACGTACCATTTTTCGTCTGTAAAACGGTTTAGATCAATTTCAATAGGCTCCGGGTGCTGGGCCTTCATTTCAGCCAGCTGATTTCTAAAATAAACCGGATCGTATTTAAGCTTATCAGATGCTTCCAGCTCAAAATTTGTTTTAGTAGTATCAAGGCCTTTCCAGGTCATTATACTATCTTTTTCATTGGTTACTATGGCAGGAACAGATAAACTGTCGCGAATGGAATAAATAAAGGTGATGAACTCGTCATTCACATCTGGCATATCAATGATATTCTTAGTTGATTTGGCCCAGACTTCGGCACGTGTACGCTCGGCATTGGAAATATTTTTAACAAGATAATTAGTATACCATAGTGAGGCGCCTGCAATAGTGATGGCAAAGGCTAATAGTATAAATTTCCAGCGGCGTTTCTGTTCGTACGGGTTCATCAGTGTACCAAAATACGAAAAAATGGTTCGGATATTGTTTTGATTGCATATATCTGCTAAACCGGAAACCTTATCTTTGCCGAATGTCAGTCAATAAAAGAGTCAGGGTGAGGTTTGCTCCCAGCCCTACAGGTGGTTTACACCTGGGTGGGGTACGTACGGTATTGTTTAATTATTTGTTTGCCCGTCATCATAACGGTGATTTTATTTTACGTATTGAAGATACTGATCAGGGGAGATATGTTGAAGGTGCTGAACAGTATATTATGGATTGTTTGGAATGGTGCGGGCTGATACCTGATGAGGGTCCTCATGCGGATGGCGGCTATGGCCCCTACCGGCAAAGTGAGCGTAAAGAGAACTATCGAAAATATGCAGAACAGCTTGTAAATGCCGGATTTGCATATTATGCATTTGATACTCCTGAAGAATTGGACTCCCAGAGGAAGGAAAATCCAAACTTCAGGTACGGACTTGAGAACCGCAACCGGTTAAAAAATTCGCTTACTCTTTCAAAAGAAGAAGTGAACCGAATGTTGGATGAGGGTTTACCACATGTGATTCGAATAAAGATGCCTGCTGACGAAGTGGTCTCATTTACAGATATGATTCGGGGTGAAGTTAGTTTTGATACTAATCTGGTTGATGATAAAGTGCTATTGAAAGCTGATGGGATGCCCACATACCATCTGGCAGTAGTAATCGATGATTATCTGATGAAAATTTCGCATGCCTTTCGTGGTGAAGAATGGCTGCCGTCTGCCCCGGTGCATATTCTGTTGTGGCAATATCTTGGCTGGGCGGATGATATGCCTGAATGGGCTCATTTACCATTGATTTTAAAGCCAGATGGGCATGGAAAGTTAAGTAAGCGGGATGGAGCCCGTTTAGGGTTCCCTGTTTTTGCAATGAACTGGTTCGATCCGAAAACCAACGAGCTGACCCCGGGATTTAAGGAGTTAGGATTCCTTCCTGAGGCATTTATAAATTTACTGGCACTGCTGGGATGGAATGATGGTACAGAACAGGAAATATTTACCATCGATGAATTGGTGAGTAAGTTTTCGATTGAGCGGGTTAGCAAAGCCGGGGCAAAATTTGATTTCGAAAAAGCGAAGTGGTTTAATGCCGAATGGATAAAACGATCTGAAGCCGGCAGGCTTAAAACAGAGGTGATGAAGATCTTCGCCAATAACGGAATTGATATATCAGACGATCAATATTTAGAACAGATAATTTCTTTGGTAAAAGAAAGGTGTATACTGCTTACTGATTTCCTTGAACAGGGATCATTCTTTTTTAAAGCGCCTGAAAGCTATGATCTTGATTCAGTTAAACCAAAATGGACGGATTCAAAAGCAGATTTTTTTAAGGCCTTTGCAGAAATATTAAATACAATGGAAGATTTTCATGCCGGGTCGGTTGAGCAAAAGTTTAAAGCATTAGCTGAAGAAAAAGGACTCAAAGTTGGAGAAGTCATGCTGCCCTTCCGGATCATGCTGGTTGGTGGTAAATTCGGACCGCAGGTATTTGAAATAGCAGTATTATTGAAGCAAGAAGAAACAATTCGAAGAATTCATAAAGGTTTGCTGGCATTCAGTTCATAAGTTGAATTGGGTAAAAAACAAAGTTATCCATATTCCTGTTACCATTCCATTAACTAATTTAAGAAACTATGAGATGGCTGGGAAGACGCGGAAGCGGTAATATTGAAGACAGACGCGGTATGAGTGGTGGTGGAATGGCTTTGGGAGGAGGCGGAATACTGGTTGTTATACTTGGACTGTTATTCGGACAGGATGCAACGAATTTATTAAGCCAGCTTCCTATCGGCCAGGGTACGCAAACAGAAGTACAACCCGGTTCTCCAAAAGATGAGGCGGGGAAATTTGTTGATGTTGTTGCAGCAGATGCAGATGATGTATGGCATAAGATATTTCAGGAAAATGGAGCCGAGTACCAGGAGCCAATCATTGTACTTTTTGACAATCAGGTGTCTTCAGCATGCGGGTCTGCCAGTTCAGCTACCGGACCCTTTTATTGCCCTGCCGACAGCAAGGTATATATCGACCTTTCGTTTCAGGAGGATCTTAAGAACAGATTTGGTGCCGGGGGTGATTTTCCAATGGCCTATGTGATTGCTCATGAGGTTGGCCATCATGTGCAGAACTTGATGGGGACTTCAGAGAAAGTTCAAAATATGCGTGGTCGCCTGAGTGAAAGAGAATATAACCGGATGTCGGTTATGCTGGAACTTCAGGCTGATTTTTATGCCGGGGTTTATGCTCATCATGCTGATAAAATGCACGATATTCTGGAACAGGGTGATATTGAAGAAGCATTAACAGCTGCCAGCGCCATAGGAGATGACAGATTACAAAAACAATCGCAGGGTCACGTTGTGCCAGATGCATTTACTCACGGCACTTCTGAGCAGCGTATGCGCTGGTTTAAAAAAGGATATGAATCCGGTGATATCAAACAGGGCGACACATTTAATGCCTCTGACCTCTAATTAAAACAATCCATCTCATTCGCAGAGATATTCGTATATTTGCAAACTTTTTCAGTGGTCTTAGCTGACTTACTGATAATTCCAGCAACGGTTGCATAATCACCCGTTGTACAGCAATCATACTTTTTATGGATACTCATCCGGAAATCGAAAAACGGAAAACATTTGCCATTATAAGTCACCCAGATGCGGGTAAAACCACACTAACTGAAAAATTTCTACTTTTTGGAGGTGCTATAAATATTGCAGGGGCAGTGAAAAGAAACAAAGCCAATCAAAGCACCACTTCCGATTTTATGGAAATTGAAAAGCAACGGGGTATTTCTGTTGCAACTTCAGTAATGGGGTTCGAGTATCGGGGCAAACGGATCAATATTCTGGATACACCAGGCCACAAGGATTTTGCTGAAGATACTTACCGCACACTTTCTGCAGTGGATAGTGTGATCCTGGTAGTTGATAGTGTAAAGGGGGTTGAGGAACAAACCGAAAAGCTGATGGCTGTTTGCCGCATGCGTAATACCCCGGTTATTGTATTTATCAATAAGATGGACCGCGAAGGTAAAGATCCCTTCGATCTGCTTGATGAGATTGAAAACAAGCTAAGCATTACCCTTTGCCCATTGTCATGGCCTATTGGACAGGGACACACCTTTAAGGGTGTTTATAATCGCTATCATAAAGAGCTTAACCTGTTTGAGGCCAGTAAAACCAAGATTGCCGAGCAGGTAATAAAGATCAATGATATTCATGATAAGGAATTGGTTGAACATTTGGGTGAAAAGCCGGTGAAACAACTACAGGATGATCTGGAACTTATTGAAGGAGTGTATGGTGATCTTGATAAGGATCTTTACCTGGAAGGATTACTGGCTCCTGTGTTTTTTGGGAGTGCCATTAATAATTTCGGAATAAGGGAACTGCTCGATACCTTTATTGACATAGCGCCAAATCCAAAGAGTCGTGAAGCAGTAGAAAGAGAAGTTAAGGCGACAGAGAAAGCGTTTACAGGGTTTGTTTTTAAGATACATGCCAACCTTGATCCTAATCACAGAGACAGAATAGCCTTCCTTCGTGTGTGTTCAGGTAAATTTGAACGCAATACCTTTTATTATCATACCCGTTTAAATAAAAAGCTCAAGTTTGCTAATCCCATGGATTTCCTTGCAAATGAAAAAACGCTTGTACAGGAAGCCTGGCCCGGGGATGTAGTGGGTTTATATGATAGCGGAAACTTTAAGATAGGTGATACGCTTACCGAAGGCGAAAAATTACAGTTTAAAGGTATTCCAAGATTTTCTCCTGAAATATTTAAGGAAGTTGAGAATCGCGACCCGCTGCGAACCAAACAGCTTGAAAAAGGTCTTGAACAATTAACGGATGAGGGAGTAGCTCAGTTATTTATTCAGCAGCCCGGCAACCGGAAAATCATTGGTACAGTCGGCGAGCTTCAGTTTGAAGTAATTGCATTCCGTTTGGAAAAAGAATATGGAGCAAAATGTTATTTCAGACCGTTGTCTTTCAGCCGTTCTAACTGGGCAACAAGTACGGATAAAAAGGCACTTGAGAGCCTGATACAACGTCGTGCTTCTAATATTGCTTATGATAAAGCGGGAAATGTAGTATATCTTGGTGACAGTGACTGGGCCATTAATCTGGCTAAGAATGATTTTCCTGAAATTGAATTCCATTCAACTTCTGAGACGATTTAGCATTCAGGTAGAAGTCATTTCAAATGTCTGACGCCTGAGTTATCTCAACTCAGTAAATTTCCCTGAAAGTCTACCCTGACATTAAACGGCTGTAAAAAGTGAGACATTAAAACAGCAAATTCCCGCCTGGTAATATTGCGTTTTAAATCAAAGGGAGAGCTGAATTTAAAGCTGGTTTTCCATCCTGATTCTATTTCTTTCTTCAGCTCGTTTCCTCTTGTCGCTGTAAACATAATCAGGCTTATGGCATCTTCTACGGTCATCTTTGCTTTCTTATTATCCGCAAACCATATCTGGCTCCTGGAATAATATTCCTTCAGAGGAAGGCGTAATTCTTCTGAAGAAATTGTACTGTCGGGATTAAAGTTGCCGTTTACAGGCTTTAATATGCCGGTGGCAGCGATATGCTGAAGTGTTATAAAATTTGAATCGGTAGGGGCTATATCTTTTAAAGGAATCAGACGGCCATTGTATCGAATGATCTCACCCTGGGTCATCCGAACATTTATATTTCTTGTATTTGTTTTAAAGAAGGCTGCATAGGCTGCCGCAGCGCCTGCGGCTTGCCCGGTATGTATTGATCCTGTTCCCTTTCCCTGCGGATAAGCAAAGATATAGTTTTCGGTAACGGAGATTAATGAGCCAAGGGCAAAAAGATCGTCGGGATTAATTCCTGAAGCCACAGAGGCTCTATACTGACGGGTTTTAAATACATCAGAAGGTTCAATTATTCTCTTTTCAATGTCTGCAGGTTTATCTTCAAGCAAGGCTGTATGGTTCCCTGCATCAACAATAACAAGACATTTTAGGTCACTGCCATCCTTTAGTTTTATTTCCCACCCTTTTCCCGACTCTTCTATTTTTCTGATCGCTGTATTTCTGATAATTGTTAAATTCTTAACCGTATCAGTTAAACTTTTCATTTGTGCCCCTGGTGAAGTTTTGCCTTTTAATTCACTTAGAATACCCCAATTGCCCACGGTATCACCTGGTATGATATCTTTGCCCAGAGTTGAATTCAAGTCAAGTAAAGTTGATTTTACACCTGAACGCGCCGCTTGTATTGCGGCAGCTGTGCCGGCTGCATTAGCGCCTATTACCACAACATCCCGTTTTATATTCTGAGCATATGTAATTGTTCCGGTTAATAACAGAAGTATAGTGTATCTTATAATTTTCATTAGAATATATTGTTTTTTAATGGTTCCGAAGAAACTCCTTCGTAGTTATTAAGCTTGCATGTGCTTAGTCATTGCAGTTTATTCCTTTTCTCCAGGAGCGTAGCTGTAAAGCTCATGATAGTTTTATGTTTGCTAATATCCTGAAAGTGGAAATATTTTTCACTGAATTATTATACCTAACAGTGCATAACGTAAATATATTAGAAAAGGAAAAAATTTCTATCAGAATATGTTATTAGTGTGAAACAGTTTGAATTTGTAATTTTAATTATGAATGAAGATATTGATTTTTTACGCTTCCCGCTAGGAAAGTTCACAGCTCCGGATATAATCTCACCAAATCAGATTGAAATATGGATTGGTACACTGGAAAAGTTTCCTGCTGAAGTGGAACGTGTTACAGCAACATTATCCGAAAGCCAACTGGACACACCTTACAGACCAGGTGGATGGACAATCAGACAGGTGGTGCATCATCTGCCCGATAGTCACATGAATGCCTACATCCGATTTAAGTTGGCGATAACTGAGGAACATCCTGTTATCAGGCCTTATCGTGAAGAACGCTGGGCTGAATGCGAAGAAGCCCGTTCTGCACCGGTTGACATTTCCTTATCACTGCTTAAAAGCCTGCATAACCGCTGGACCGTGTTTCTCAGAACGTTAACGGATGAAAATTTTAACCGTACATATATTCATCCTGAAAATTCAAAAACATTCAGTCTAAAGGAAGTGCTGGGAATGTATGTTTGGCATGGCAATCATCATCTTGCTCATATAACTGAAACGGTTAGGAGGAATAAATGGTGAGGCTGGCATGTTGGGAGTAATGGCAGACATAAAAAAGGCCCTGCAATGCAAGGCCCTTTTTAATATTATCTTATACCTGCTTAATTAGCGTTCTGTCTTGCTTCAGCTTTTAACGCGTCATTAGCAAGGATCACTATTTCTACACGGCGATTCTGTGCCCTGCCAGCTTCTGTACTGTTATCAGCAATTGGTTCCATTTCACCACGTCCTTCTGTAGTTAATCGGGATGAAGCGATACCCTGCATTTGTGCATAGTTTTTAACTGACATGGAACGGCGCTGAGATAATGACATATTATAAGAATCAGAACCTTTACTATCAGTATGTCCGATAATTAAAATATTTGTGTTCGGATTGTTTTTCATAGAGGTTGCAAGGCTCTGGATATTTGTCATTGCATTAGGTTTCAATTCAGCTCTGTCAAAATCGAACAGTATACCTGAATCGAACTTAACAATAATTCCTTCACCTTCTCTTATAACTTCAGCATTAGGAACGGTTTGTTCAATTTCACGGGCCTGACGATCCATGTTACGGCCGATATAAGCTCCGGCAGCTCCACCCACAGCTGCGCCGATAACAGCACCAACTGCAGTATTTCCTGCTTTTTTACCGATGAGGCCTCCAATAACTCCACCACTGGCAGCGCCAATTACGGCTCCTTTTTGTGTTTTTGTTGCTGTTGCACAGCTTTGAAAAAGAAGTGCAGATGTAGCAAAAGCTAGTCCAAGAGTAGCTATTTTAATTTTTGTCGTTTTCATAATCAATTTATTCTCGTTTGTGTGTATAAATATGTTATTCAAAGCAAGTGCCAAACTCACTTTTGCTTATTAAAACTGATTACCTTTGAAATGGTTTTATGGATAATACAAAATCAATAAGTGTTATAGGTTGTGGCTGGCTGGGTTTTCCATTGGCAAAAAGTTTATTAAACAAAGGATATACTGTTAAAGGTTCTACCACTAGTAACGATAAATTACCGGTTTTATTGGAAGAAGGTATTGAGCCTTTTTTAGTACAGTTTCCGGATAATTGTAGTGTAGGAACCATTTTAAATCTCCTTAAATCTGACATCCTTATCATCGCAGTGCCTCCCGGCCGCAACAGCCATAAAAATCAAAGTTATTTTGGCTTGCTTAATACTTTGACGGAAGCTTTGCCGGATAGTTCAATTAAAAAAATAATATTTATTAGTTCAACATCTGTATATGGTGATAGTAATGGTATTGTAAACGAATCGACAACGCCCATACCGGATAACGATGCAGGAAAACGCATGTTAACGGCAGAACAGATTATTCTAAATACTGATGTTGAGCATGTGATCGTCAGGCTGGCGGGTTTAATAGGGCCAGGCCGACATCCGGGAAAATTCTTAGCAGGCAAAACCGGGGTGTTAAATGGATTGGCTCCTGTTAATCTTATACACCTGGATGATGTGATTGGAATTTTAAATGCAATTATAACAGATGAAAATTCATCAGGAATTTATAATGCAACAGCGCCACACCATCCCACAAGGCAAGAATTTTATACCAGCGCAGCGCAATCTCTGGGATTAGATCCGCCACAATTTATTCTGGAAAAAGCTTCCTGGAAAAAGGTGAACAGTATAAGGGTAACTGAAGAACTGAATTATAAATTCGCTGTTCCCAATCTTATGAAATGGCTCACAGTTCATTAACCGCTATAAACTGGGTGTTTTTCCTCCATCTACAGTGATGTTTATACCATTGATATAGTCTGCCGCAGGGCTTGCAAGGAATGCCGCTGCAGCTGCGATTTCAGATGCCTCAGCAAATCTTCCGGCCGGTATTTCCTTCAGCATTTCTGATTTAATATCTTCATGGGTACGATTTTCTTTTTCAGCTCTGGAAGCTATCAGCGATTCCAGGCGTGAAGTAAGCGTAAGGCCCGGCAGAACATTATTTACCGTTATGCCAAAGGGAGCAAGTTCTGCTGATAATGTTTTTGCCCAGCTGGCTACTGCCCCTCGAATAGTATTCGAAACCCCCAATCCTTTTATTGGAGCTCTTACCGAAGTAGATATGATATTGATTATTCGTCCCCATCCCGAGGACTTCATCCCTGGTGTTAAAGCCTGCACCAGAATCTGGTTACAGATCAGATGGCTGTTAAACGCAGTTATATATTCGGTCAGATCTGCGTTAATTGCCAGGCCTCCCGGAGGGCCTCCGGTATTGTTAACCAGTATATCAGCAGTGCTGTTTACTAAGAATGAGGTTATTGCTGATTGAAGGGTATTTGGACTGCTGAAATCTGCAACAAGATAATTATGAGATACTCCATTTTGAGCAGGAAGCTCAGTTAAAGTTTGTTTTAGTTTGTTTTCGTTTCTTGCTACCAATGTGATATTAGCTCCAAGCGAGGCCAATTCAATTGCAACGGCTTTGCCTATTCCTTGTGTACTTCCGCACACGAGCGCCCTTTTGCCTTCGAGGTTAAGATCCATAATTAAAATTAATAGTTGTATTTATTTTTCCAGAGTGATTTAAGCCGTTCACGTAATTTTTGTTCTGCGGCATTGTGCCCGGGATCATAGAGCAAAGTTCCGCTTATTTTGTCTGGAAAAAACTCCTGCTCTGTGAAATTATTTTCATAAGAATGGGCGTACTTATAATCTTTACCATACCCAATATTTTTCATCAGGTTGGTTGGAGCATTCCGGATATGCAACGGAACAGAAAGATCGCCTGTTTTTCTTACGAGTTCCTCGGCCCGGTTAATAGCTTCATAACTGGCATTGCTTTTTGGTGATGATGCCAGATACGTTACAGTTTGAGAAAGAATGATCCGCGATTCTGGCCAGCCGATCACGTTAACAGCCTGAAAGCAGTTATTTGCCAGCAATAAAGCATTTGGATTAGCATTTCCAATGTCCTCCGACGCTAAAATCAGGAGTCTGCGTGCTATAAATAACGGGTCTTCACCCCCGGCAATCATCCGTGCCAGCCAGTATACGGCGGCATTGGGGTCGCTGCCGCGGATGGATTTTATAAAAGCTGATATAATATCATAATGCTGCTCGCCGGCTTTATCATATATAGCCATGTTGTGCTGAACGTGTTTAAGAACAAGTTCATTGGTGAGAATTATTTCATCCTCAGACACCGCATTTACAACCAGCTCAAGCACATTTAGAAGTTTTCGGGCATCTCCACCTGAAAGGCGGAGAAGTGCTTCATTTTGTTCAATAACAATCTTTTTCATCGACAGGTACTGATCATTCCTGATAGCAGTACTAAGCAGATTTTGGAGATCTTCTTCTGCTAATGGTTTTAAAATATACACCTGGCATCGTGAAAGTAACGCGGAAATAACTTCGAAAGAAGGATTTTCTGTGGTGGCTCCAATAAGTGTAACTAAACCCCGCTCAACTGCACCTAATAAAGAATCTTGCTGTGATTTTGAAAAGCGATGTATCTCATCAATAAACAGGATGGGCAGGTTTTCATTTTCCTCTTTAAGCTTAGCCGCTTTTTCAATGACCTCACGAATATCTTTTACACCAGAGTTAATAGCACTCAGGCTAAAAAAGGGGCGGTTTAATTGGTTTGATATAATAAAGGCGAGAGTTGTTTTACCCACTCCCGGCGGACCCCAGAGAATTAAGGATGGCAGATTGCCACTTTCTATCGCCTTGCGTAAAATAGCATCCTGGCCAACCAAATGTGTTTGTCCAACATATTCATCAAGAGTAGTCGGACGCATACGTTCTGCTAAAGGAGGGATAGTTGCCATTTCAGAAAAAATAATAAGCTTTTTTTGCTCGTGCCCGGAAAAAAACTCCGCCCACTATTCCAAATGCAAAGCCTCCGATATGTGCCCAGTAACCTACTCCTGCGGTATCAGCAGTCTGCGGTCCTAACAATGCCCATCCGGCAAGTAATTGCTGTGCAATCCAGATCCCCAAAAATACGAAAGCTGATACCCGAAAAACAGATAAAAACAATAAAAAAAAGATCTTGATTTTTGACGCCGGAAACATGATGAGGTAAGCTCCCAGTACTGCCGCAATTGCTCCGGAAGCGCCAATAGCCGGTACCTGGCTGTGTGCCAAAATAACACTATGAACACCTGCAGAAAAAACTCCGCCTAAAAGGTAGAATATCAGAAACCGGAAATTACCTATTGCTATTTCGATATTATCGCCAAAAATCCATAAAAACAGCATATTTCCAATAAGATGTGACCATCCTCCATGCAAAAACATACTTGTAAAAAGCGTATGGAGTGTTTCTCCGGCTAAAATCCGATAAGGCACAGCGGCATAATTATCAAACAGAATTTTTAACTGCTCTTCCGACATCTGGTACTCTTGCCAGAAAAAATAACAGTTGATAAATATCAGCAGGTACGTAAATATTGGTTTGTAATTTCCTTTTATATGATCATCACCTATTGGAAAAAACATATCAATATGATTTTACGCCAGATTCTTCATCCTGCAATTTCTGAATTGTATTTACTGAATCCTTAATTGAATCGCTTACGATGGTGATAAATGATCCGGGCTTTACTGATTTAAGTATATAATCCAATGCTTTTTTGCTGTCGCCTATCACTTTATAATTCATTTCCGGCTTTACCTCCAGCAAACCTTCAACAAGCAAATTCACCAATTGCTCATAGGTTCTGTCACGAAGATATTTTTCCTGGCAGATTACCACTTCATCAAACATAGATGCAGCAATCCGTCCCATCTCCCTGATGTCTTCATCCCGGCGATCGCCCGTGCCCGAAATAACGCCGGTGAAATAACTGGCCTCCATCGTTTTTAAGAAATCACGTACACCCCGCATACCATCCGGGTTATGCGCATGATCAACCAGTATTCGGTGATCTTTAAAGTGAAACATATTCATTCTGCCGGGAGTATGTGCGGGTGAAGGAATAAATGTTTCCATGGAAGTCCGGATATCCTCAATCTTAAATCCCCACACAAAAGCCGCCAGACTTGCTGCCAGCGCATTCTGTATCATAAAGTTTACCGTTCCGTTAAATGTTATTGGAATGTGCGCTACTTTTCCGATACGGATCTTCCAATCACCTTTTTTAACAGTGATAAAGCCATTTTCAAAAATAGCAGCTGTACATCCCTTGCGGCAATGTTCCAGTACAACCGGATTATTTTCATCCATAGTGAAAAAAGCAACATTACACTTCGCTTCACGGGCAACTTTCACGCAATGTTCGCAATCTGCATTAATTATCCCCCAGCCATCTTTTTTAACGGCGTCAATTATAACACTTTTAACCCGGGCCAGATCATTTAGTGTATGAATGTCTGATATTCCCATATGATCTTCCTGGATATTGGTTAATACACCAATGTCGCAGGTTGGGAATCCGAGCCCTGCCCGTAGTATTCCTCCTCTTGCTGTTTCAAGTATGGCAAACTCTACAGTAGGATCCTTCAGCACAAAAGCTGCACTTGCCGGACCTGTGGTATCGCCCTTTAAAAGCATCGAGTTTTGAATATATACCCCGTCTGATGTTGTGAATCCAACTCTGTACCCATTATTTTTAACAATATGAGCAATCAACCGCGTGGTAGTGGTTTTACCATTGGTGCCTGTAATAGCTATAATGGGAATAGTTGCTGATTTTCCCGGAGGAAACAGCATGTCAAGCACGGGAGCGGCTACATTTCTTGGAAGGCCTTCACTCGGGGCAAGGTGCATACGGAATCCCGGTGCCGCATTCACCTCAAGCACAACCCCACCTGTTTCGTTTAAGGGTTGGGATAAGTTTTCAGCCATGATATCAATTCCACAAATGTCAAGCCCGATAACCTTGGCTATCCTTTCGCAGATGAAAACATTTTGTGGATGTACCTTATCAGTAACATCTATAGAAGTACCGCCGGTACTTAAATTAGCAGTAGATTTTAAATATACGATTTCATCCTTTTCAGGAATGCTCTCAAGGGTGAACCCTTTTTTTTGAAGAAGATCCTTCGTATCACGGTCGACAGTTATTTCTGTGAGCACATTTTCATGCCCATAGCCCCGTCTTGGATCCTTATTTTCGCTATCGATTAACTGCTGAACAGTAGATTTCCCGTCGCCCTTTACATGTGCCGGAATTCGCAGCGCCGCGGCAACCATTTTATTATTTATCACCAGCACCCGGAAATCGCTTCCTGTTATAAAACGTTCTACAATTACTTTTTTTGAATATGATTGAGCGTATTCAAATGCCTTTTCAGCCTCCTCTTCAGTTTTTACGTTGATAGTTGCACCTTTCCCATGGTTAGCATTCAAGGGTTTAAAAACAAGCGGAAAACCTACAGTAGATAGGGCCTTTCCCAATTCATTAGCATGAGTAACAGTCACTCCTTTGGCAACGGGTATGGCTTGTTCCTCAAGAATTCTTTTGGTCTCTTCCTTATTACCCGCGATATCTACCGCTATACTGCTTGTTTTATCAGTCATGGTTGCACGGAAACGCACCTGGTTTTTTCCATACCCTAGTTGCACCAATGAATTGTTATTGAGGCGAATAAACGGTATATTACGACTGACAGCCTCATCAATTATTGAGCCTGTACTTGGTCCGAAACGTTCCATCTCACGGAGCCGTTTCATTTCTATTATATCACGCTGCAAATCGTAGTATTCGTCATGAATTAAAGCATTCGCAATTCTTACCGCCGCTTCGGCAGCGTATACACCCACTTTTTCTTCAACATAACTGAATACAACATTGTACACACCAGGGGCCTTTGTGCTTCTGGTCCGCCCAAAGCCGGTATCCATACCTGCAAGCACCTGGATCTCTAATGCAATATGTTCTATCACATGACCCATCCATGTACCTTCCTCTACACGCTCAAAAAAGCCACCTTCATAACCCGGGGAGCAGCGATGTGTGTACAAGCTTGGAATTAACCGTTCTATTCTTTCTTTGAATCCGGGAATTTTATTTGTTGGCTTTTGTTCCACATCCTCCAGATCAAGCTGCATCTGAATTAATTTTTTTCTTCGTATAGACCATATATTAGGTCCGCGTAATATTTGTATTCCAAGGATCTTCATAGAGGTTTTTGTGTCTTATTCAACGTAGTCAAAGATTACGCCATAGTTGAGAAATTGTAACCGGTTGAGTTTGCAGACCGGACTAAAAGTAATATGAGTTATATTAAGCGGAATTATTCATTTTGGAATGGTTATTGGTTTTAGGTTGAATCTAATTCACACTATAACCAATGTCAATTTATAAAGTTTTATGTTGAAAAGTTTGAATAAGAATGTTCAAACTATCTTAGCAGAGGTTATATTTGAGACATTGCAGAAATATCTCTAGCCTATGGTTCCAAAAGGGAAACTTATTATCATTGGTGGCGCTGTTGATCTGGGCAGTTCGTTAAGTTACAATGAGAACATCAGCCATCCACACTACATCAAGTTTTTTGAACGGGGTATATTAAAACGTATAATTACTGAGGCGGGGCATGCACATGACACCATTGTTGAGGTTATTACTACAGCCTCACAAATTCCTGATATTGTTGGTGCTGAGTATATTAAAACATTTAATCAGTTACAGGTAACTAATGTTTCAGTTCTTGATATTCGGTCAAGGGAAGATGCCAATAATCCGGAATTTATTGACCGGGTAACAAAAGCGCATGTAGTGATGTTTACGGGAGGTGACCAGTTGAGATTGAGTTCAATATTAGGGGGCACTGAATTTCTTCGTACCCTGAAAAGACGATATCTGGAAGATAATTTTGTTATTGCAGGCACATCTGCGGGAGCTGCCGCAGCATCAACCAATATGATTTACAGGGGGAGCAGTAGTGAAGCTTTAATTAAAGGGGAAGTTCAGATAACCGGTGGCCTTGGTTTTATAGATTCCGTAATTGTTGATACACACTTTGTTCAGCGCGGACGTATAGGAAGGTTATTTTACGCAGTTGCCAGTAATCCGGGAATGCTTGGAATTGGTTTAGGGGAGGATGCTGGCCTGCTTATTACAGAAGGAAATTGTATGGAAGCGATCGGATCTGGCCTGACGATTTTAGTTGATGGCCGTTTTATAAGTGAAACCAGTATCTATGAGGTAGAAATGGGTTCGCCTGTTTCAATCGACAATTTGCGGGTGCATGTCATGTCTATCTTTGATAAGTTCGATCTCCGTAATCATAACCTGCAAATTAAAAAAGCAATTAAAATTGAAGAAGGTGTTTATTTAAAAGTGAAGGATCCGGATTCATAATGCAGGCAAAAATTATTATACATGGCGGTTTTTTCAGTGAGTCTGATACAAATCAGGAGATGAAGCTGGCCAAGCAGCGTGCCCTTTCCGAAATTGTTGAAATGGGGTACAGTTATTTATTGCAACATTCTGCCCTGCAGACCGTAAACTATACGGTTTCACTTTTAGAGGATTGCGACCTCTTTAATGCAGGGCTGGGTTCACAGATCCAGAAAGATGGGAAAATTCGCTTAAGCGCGTCTATAATGGATGGCAGATCGAAGCGGTTTGGCGGAGTAATTAATATTCAGAATGTTAAAAATCCGGTTCAGATAGCCTGTAAATTAATGGACTTGCCGGATAATGTTCTTAGTGACCATGGCGCCCTACAGTTTGCCAGGGATAATGGGTTTGATCATTATAACCCTGAAACTTCTGTAAGACGGGCTGATTATGAAAAAAAACGTAGTGAGGCAGACCGGACCGGAACGGTAGGATGTGTGGCTTTGGATACTAAAGGTGATCTGGCAGTTGCCACATCAACGGGCGGTAAGGGTTTTGAGATCCCGTGCAGGGTAAGTGATTCAGCTACTGTTGCAGGGAATTATGCTAATGATCTGGCAGCTGTTTCATGCACCGGGGTTGGAGAAGATATTGTAAAGGGTGCTATTGCAGCAAAAATTGTTACGAGAGTAACAGACGGCTTTGGCCTGGAGGAAGCTTATATAAAGACTTTTGAAGAGCTAAAATCCTTCGATGGCTTTGCCGGAGCAATATCAATAGATGGAAAAGGAAATATATTCCATTTAGATTCCCATCCGTATATGGTATGGGCTTCATATGATAACGGGGTACAAGTATTTACCTAGCGGCGCGTTTACGGAACGGCGTTTGTAAGGGTTAAGTTGTAAATGTTTTAAAATTATGAGAATTCTTACTATATATATCATATTTAGCCTTATTGCTCACGTATCGTTTGCCGGGAATAGTCAATTCAAGACAGAACAAGATACGACTGTAGCTTTATCTCAACAGTATAGCGGGCTTCCAAACAGTAATTATATTGCTTTAAACGAACGGAATGCTACCCGCCATTTTGCTAAAATTATTACATTGTATAACAGCTTTGCAGCTAAGAGTTTAAAAGGCGGAGCATTAAAAGCGGCTGAACAAACTATAATAAAACGATCTATCCCGCTGTCGCTGCGATATGGAACGGATCATAGCGATTATACATGCTTTATGGCTTTGGCCAATGTGTATGTCAGTCAAAAAAAATATAGCCAGGCTAAATGGTACTATATTCAATCTAATACCTCGGCTAAAAAAGGACATAACACCAAAGGTGAAGTCCTGTCGTTAATAAAGCTGGCGGCTGTTAAAAGAACTATTGGAGATAATACTTTGGCGATCCAGGATTTAAAGCAGGCTGAAAAGATCGCGGTAAAGAATAAATTAAAAAGCTCGCTCCCTGAAATAAGGAGAAATATTAAGGCCTACAGTAAGAAAGAATCTGCCAAGACCCTGGCAACCATAAAAAAAGCTGGTAAAGCCTGAAAAATATAGCTATGTTACCAGCAGTTTATATCCTTTTCCATGTACATTAATGATTTCTACAGCAGGGTCCTCCTTTAAGTATTTACGAAGTTTACTCAAAAATACATCCATGCTGCGACCATTAAAATAATTATCATCATGCCAGATGCTTAGTAAGGCCTCCTCACGGGTTAATACTTCATTTTTTTTCAGGCATAACAAACGAAGAAGTTCAGCTTCCTTGGTAGAAACTTTTTGCTGACTTTCATCAGTGCTGATAATTTGCTGGGTATAATCAAATGTATAGTTTCCGATACTGAATTTGGTAGGTTGTTCTTTTTCGTCCTTATTATCCGTTGATGATCGTTTAAGTAACGCATTAATCCTAAGCAGAAGCTCCTCTATTCTGAAAGGCTTTGTTATGTAATCATCTCCACCAAGATTGAAGGCTTCAGTTTTATCTTCGATCATTCCTTTAGCGGTAGCAAAAATGATGGGAACAGTACGATTAATCTTACGAACATCTTTTCCTAAAGTGAACCCGTCTTTTTTTGGCATCATGACATCGAATATGCACAGGTCAAATTTTTCCTTGGTAAATGCTTTCAACCCCTCTTCTCCATCCATGCATAGTGTTACTTCGAATTTACCCTTAAGCTGTAAATATTCCTGCAATAGCATCCCCAGGTTAGGATCATCCTCTACTAACAATATTTTTTTCATACAAGAGGGAGCGTGATTTCAAATTCAGAGCCTTTATCTTTTTCGCTTTTAACCCGGATAGTTCCGTTTAAACGTTTCACTATATCATTAACATAACTTAATCCTAATCCAAAACCCTTTACATCATGTAAATTTCCGGTAGGAATGCGATAAAACTGACTAAATATTTTTGATAATTGATCA
This sequence comes from Sphingobacteriaceae bacterium, assembly GCA_036402155.1. Lineage (GTDB taxonomy): Bacteria > Bacteroidota > Bacteroidia > Sphingobacteriales > Sphingobacteriaceae > DASWTL01. Next base: position 25,219 of record DASWTL010000093.1, read on the forward strand.
TTACTCATTCCAATTCCATTATCGGACATTCTTATTACGAGATTTTTTCCAACGTTGAACGTACTGATCACAATTTCAGGGTTTTCTTTACTATACTTATTGGCGTTGTCTATCAGATTGAAAATAACATTTGAAAGATGCAATTCGTCACCATAAACCACTGATTCTACCGCATTTAAATTCAGGGAAACCTTTGCATTTTTCTTCTGCAACTGCAACACCATACTATCTGTAACTGCTGAAATAAGGTCATTCATGTCTACATCCTGCAGATCAAGTTTTAAATCACCTTTGTCAATTTTAGCAATATTTAAAACGCGTTCAATATGGTTTCCTAACCGCACATTTTCATCATAAATAATTCCTGCCAGCTTGCTTACGCGCGATCGGTCTCCGCTGATATCAGGATCCCTCAGTGCCTCACTGGCTATCATTATGGTTGAAACCGGAGTTTTAAACTCATGAGTCATGTTATTGATAAAATCGGTCTTCATTTCAGAGATCTTTTTTTGACGCAAGATGAGATGAAGAGTAAAACCGAAGCAAAGGATCAGGATAACCAGCAGCGCCCCGGATGATGCCATCATAGCGGTAAGATTAGATAATAATATACTATTCCGCGCAGGAAAAGTAACCATTAGCATTCCAGCATCCCTGAAGACATCTTTGGGGAATAGCACTGTTTTATAGGTGTTATTAGGCAGAAAGCTGGTTTTATCAGAGGTTTTTGTAAAAATTACCGAATTTCCCTTTGCCGAAGAAACCATGTAATCATAATCGATATTTATACCCCTGTTTAATAATTCTAAACGAAGTAATGAATCCAGAGATTTTGGATGGATCCGCTCGCTGAGCGGGATATTTGCTTGTTGTAATTCGGTAGCCAGGTCCTGAAAAACGTCTTTTTTCTCCTGAATCTGTACTGAATCGATGATCTTTCTGGCTGCTTTTCGAGCAATAGGCTCGCGTTTTTCAAGTTCCTTCAGACTTTTCTGGCTAAGGGTTGTGATCACAGGTTTTAATCTTTCAATAATCTCATAATTACCTCTTGAATCAATTACCAGATATTTTTTTACCGAGTCTGTTCTTGTCTGGTGGCCATTTGCCGGGGTATTAATTTTAGATGCCGGTTGATGTGGAGTTAGTCTCGACACCATTTGCTGATGCACATTTCCGAATATGTCTTCATATTCTGCCACATCAATTTGAAGATTCATTTGCGGCACTTCCAGAGAACCGTCATTCAGTGCATATACATAAGGATATCGGGTGCGTAACAGGCTGTCGCGTATATTAAATAAACTATCTGCTTTGTGCTGTTCCTGTTTAAGCAGCCTGGCATATTTTAACTGACGCTGGCTTCTAACCGACCTTGCCGGTGCTTCTATAGCAGGCAATTTTTTTTGAATGTGTGTATAATGGCGTACAGGTTTTTGCAATTGAATGCTTTTGTTAAGAAAATTATAAGCTTCCTGCCTCTCAAGTTTGTTTACCACATTTGTAAGAGCCTCATTAACAGATTGGTCGAACAGTTGAGATTTTAGTTGATAAGATTGTTTCAGATAATAAAATTGCATGCTGATCACACCCAAAAGCGCAATACCCATCAATCCTATAATGAAATTTATACTATTTCTATTCATTCAAATCAAAAATACGTAACCTGTTACTAGTCAGGCTGATGTTTAACACTTTTTAACAAAGCCTTAACAGAATTTAAGAAAGCGACTGTCGAATTTTGTCTGCATAATTTAAACGCAAGATTATGGAAAAGTATATACTAAAGACAGTTTTTATGCTTACCCTGATTAGTTTAGTTGCACCTGATCCCACTTTTGCTCTGAATTCAAAGGAGCTTTTTAAGGAATATATTCAAGGTGATACCCTCAAGCTAAAGAAAAAGGTGTATTTGAAAGAAGTTAAGTCACAGGGAAGCTCAATGACGAAACTTAATTCTGATGAACTGGATAGTATATCCAGATATTTAATTATGGATACTGATACCGGCAAGTATTTTCACAGATTTTTGTTTAAGGATGGCAATGGCAAAAACAGAAAGTTTGTTGATAGTTTGATATTAGGGTTTCCAAAAGATTCTGTTTTGCGAAGGTTTGGATTCCATGCAGATAGCATTTATCAAAACAGGAGATGGGTGTTCCCTGATCACCGGGATAATAGTATTGAGATGCCAAATATGTTGAGGAGAGGGTTTCCGCCAATGCATACAGACCGGTTTGAGTTGCCCCGACTAATGCCAGGACTTCAAAAAAACGCCCAGATTTTTAGCTTTAGAAATACTGATAAAAATGGAATCAATACATATATCCGTATTGATATTAATGATGCTTCAGATGAAGAATTAAAAAAGATCACCGGAAGTGTTTCGGAGAATAAGCTAATGGTTGAAGCTCTGGGGTTTTCGCCTGACTTCTCATCTCAAACCATATTGTTAACCTTTAAACTTTCAACTAAGGGTTCTGCAAGTGTTGATATTCTTGATGGCGATTTGAACAATATTTATTCTGATAACGCGTCCAAATTTCCCGGAAGATACAGCAAGGAGATAAACCTGCCCAAAAACGGCATATATTTCCTGATTATCCGGCAAAATAACAGGTCATTTGTAAAGCGCCTGATTAAACAAGGATAAGCAGGCGTTGATTGGTGTCTGCCCGGCAGTCTGATCTTACACAAGATGCGTAGACAGCCAGGCTGACATTATTACATTAAAAAGGAAGGTCATCATCTTCCGGAGCAGAGCTAATGTCTACCGGGGCTGCATATTGAGGATTGGCTGGAGCTGCTTCTGTTGCACCAAGAATATTGATTCGCCATGCAACAAGGCTGTTAAAATAAGCTGTTTTGCCATTTTTATCCGTCCATGGCCGGCCCCGCAGGTTAAAAAATAATTCAACCTGATCTCCTACCTTCACATTATCAAACAAGGACACTTTATCCTGTACAGCTTCAAACTTTATGTATTCGGGATAGGTTGGGTTCTCTGCATATTCTACAATCAGCTCGCGTTTTTTAAATTTGTCGCTAACGGTAACTACTTCACCGATCTCATGAACTTTTCCTTTGATATCCATATTCTGAGTATTAAATAAAAACTCAAATCTCCATATTTATATTGATTAACTTTGCAGAATTTGTATGCAAGTTTTCCACAATAAAAGTAAAATCATCATAACCTGTAATAAGCGCTTATCTGCCTATTTACAAGAGGAAACAGAGGCGCTTGGCTATACCATAGTCCGCAGTTTTAGTACCGGACTTGAACTGGAAGGTTCAGTTACCGATACCATTGCCCTGAATTTGAATTTACGGTGTGCCAGCCAGATATTATATTCAATTAAAAGCTTTACGGCAGAGAACCCTGCGCGTTTGTATAAAGAACTGTTAGAGATCCCATGGGAAGAGCTGATCGATATATCAGGGTTCTTTTCGGTAACATCAAATGTGGATAATGAAACTATTACAACCCCGCTTTTCGCAAATGTAAAAGTTAAGGATGCTATTGTTGACCGGATAAAAGATAAAAAAGGCGTGCGGCCCAATTCGGGGTCTGACCAGAATAAAACGGTTATTCATTTATATTGGAAAGATGATTTTGCAGAAGTGTTTATCGATACCTCGGGCGAGACTCTTGCTAAACATGGATATCGAAAAATACCTGGTAAAGCGCCCATGCTTGAAGCATTGGCATCGTCTGTTATCATGGCTACAAAGTGGGACAGGAAAAGTACATTTATTAATCCTATGTGCGGTTCAGGAACTCTGGCTATTGAAGCGGCTCTGATAGCAACGAATAAAAAACCGGGATTATTCAGGATGAATTATGGCTTTATGCACATTATCGGCTATGATGAACAGGTGTTTTTTACCGAACGGCGAAAATTAAAAGATCAGGCAACAAAAGAAATAACATTTAAAATAGTTGCTTCAGATATTACTGAGGATGCTATCCAGGTATCTAAACAAAATGCGAAAACGGCCGGAGTTGATCATTTGATTGATTTCCAGGTTTGCGATTTCGCTGATACCCAGGTGCCTGAAGAAGCCGGTGTGGTAGTGTTTAATCCTGAATATGGTGAGCGGCTTGGTGTACACACCAAACTGGAAGCTACCTATAAACGTATTGGTGATTTTATGAAGACCAATTGCAAGGGATATACAGGTTATATATTTACCGGTAACCCTGATCTTGCCAAGAAGATTGGATTAAGGGCCTCAAGGAAGATTGAGTTTTATAACGGTAAGTTAGATTGCCGCTTGCTAGAATACGAGTTGTATGAAGGAAGTAAAAGAGAACCCCGGCAAACCGAATAACATAATTGAAACTACCGTAGAATTTGTTAAATCATCTTTAGCTGATGCTGAAGCAGGTCATGATTGGTGGCATATCCTTAGGGTCTGGAATAATGCAAAATTAATTGCAGCTACAGAAGATGTAGACCTGCTGATTGTAGAGCTGGCAGCGCTGCTTCATGACATTGCAGACAGCAAGTTTCATAATGGAAACGAGGAGATCGGTCCGAAAATAGCCCGTGATTTTTTAGAAAGCATCCATGTTAACCGTGAAATAATTCATCATGTGTGCCAGATCATAAGCAACATGTCTTTTAAGAACAGCATGGACAAGGTTAACTTTTATTCAAAAGAGTATGCTGTTGTTCAGGATGCTGACCGGTTGGATGCCATAGGCGCCATTGGTATAGCGCGGGCATTTACTTATGGCGGCTTTAAAAACAACATTATTTACAACCCCGAGATTTCACCAAATCTTTCAATGACGAAAGAGGAATATAAGAAGGCGGCTGCACCAACCATTAATCATTTTTATGAAAAGCTGCTTTTGTTAAAAGATAAAATGAACACCCCAACCGCTGTAAAAATTGCAGAAACAAGGCATCAATTAATGGAAACGTATCTTGAACAGTTTTTTAATGAATGGAATGGTAAGGCCTGATTCAATATTTTATCCACCAAATACTTAAAAAATAAAGCAGCATCAATATTCCGCCTGTCCATGTCATTACAGACATATTTTTATAGTTAGCTTCTTTCTCATTCTTTCTAACCTTCAGAAACCATTTTGTAAACACAATAAAAACCGGGAATGAAAAAATCAGGAATAACCAGAAGTTGTTTATTTGGTTCAGATTGTGCCAATACCAAAATGAAAGTAAAATAGCCAGGGTAAAAAGTATGATTGTAAATATAAATGATCCCTGAATCCCAAGTTTCATGCTTAATGTCGTATCGCCGCGTTTTCTATCCTCTTCATGCTGGTAAATCTGGGTGAGCGGATAATTAGCGCCTATCAGGCAGGAGCAAATCAGACCTGCAACGATAAAATTAGTATTCCATCCATATAACAAACTTAAACCCGAAACAGCGGCATAACTGGTCCAGTAAATAAACGCTCCCTGAAAAATAAAAACAATAAAAAAACTGACCAATGGATAGCGTTTTAGTCGTGTTGAAGGGTGGCTGTATAATTTGGATATTACTCCGTAAATAATTACTGCAAAAAGAAATTGTACGCTTACCATAATTGCCAGAATTATGGCTACTGTATCCAAAAAAAGCGAGAAATAATATAAACTCCTGTCTACCGGAGGCGGCTTTTCAATCAGTGCAATGCTGCCCTCATCCTTATCAAAATAGCTGTTATAAGCGTTACTTGCAGGGTAAACAAAAAAATGCCATGCCAGAAATGCAAACCATGCTTTATATACATTGATTTCAGGTGCCTGACTTAAGGCAAATAGGAATACCGGTAATAAAAATATTGAAAACGGTAAACGAAGATGTATTAATGCAGATCTTGTTGGGATGAACTTCATAACAAACCTATTAGGGCGATTACCGTTGTATTTCTAATTTATAAATTTATTTGATGAGCAGCGTTATTTCGGCAATAGGTTTAGCCAATCCAGAATTTAGATTCAGCCAGGATCAGATATTCGAATTCATGTGCAACGCTCATCAATTAACTGATAATGAATCTTTAAGACTAAAAAAATTATATGATCTTTCCGGAATTGATTATCGTCATTCTGTTATTCCTGATTTTGGATTAAACGCCGGCGGCTTCGAATTTTTTGGTAATGATGCATCCCTCACACCTTTTCCTTCAACAAAAGCAAGAATGGATCTTTATAAATCATCGGCAAAAGAGATCGCATACCAGTCTGTTAAAAACCTGTTGGCAGATATCCAGGATTTTCACATTTCATCCGTCACTCACCTGATTACGGTTAGCTGTACGGGAATGTATGCCCCTGGTTTAGATATAGATATTCAGGAACAGTTTTCCCTTTCAAAAAATATTGAACGGACATGTATAAACTTTATGGGTTGCTATGGAGCATTTAATGCATTAAAAGTTGCAGATTATATCTGCCGGGCAGATAAAAACGCCAAAGTGCTGATGGTTGCTGTTGAATTATGTACGTTACATTTCCAGCGTGAAAACACGCTTCAAAACTGGCTTTCGAATTCTCTGTTCAGCGATGGCGCGGGTGCTGTCTTAATTGAGCCTGAAGAAAACCGGTCGACTCCAATTGCTTTTAACATGGAGTGTTTTTATAACCAGCTGGTAAATGGTGCGAAACATGAAATGAAGTGGGACATTGGCGATACTGGTTTTGAAATGTATCTGTCATCAAACATTGCAAAAAATATTAAATCAAAGGTTAGCGAAGTTACTAAGGCTCTTATTGATAAAGCCGGAATAAGTTTTTCGGATATATCAAAATTTGCCATTCATCCTGGCGGGCGTCGTATTATTGAAGTTTGCGAAGAAGCTCTGGAATTGCCTGGACAATCATTAAGGCATTCTTACGAAGTATTAAAGCAATATGGGAATATGTCATCTGTTACCATTTTGTTTGTATTAGCCCGAATGCTTAAGGGATCTAATACAAATGAACGTTTTATGAGCTTTGCCTTCGGGCCGGGCCTAACTTTTGAAAGCATGATTTTGAAAGCCGTTTAATATGCCCGATTTCAGCAAACGCAGTACTCAGGCCGAAATGATGGATGACTTTACACTCGGTGCAGAGACCATTTATCCAATTATGGATGAGCTGGAAGTGATAAACAGGCTTCTTGGCGGCTATGACGTATTTTATGATGCGTTTAGGCAGATAGGAATCAGTGACGGGATGATCATCAGCGACTGGGGCTGTGGTGGGGGAGATTCGCTGCGTTTTATAGATAAATGGAGTAGAAGAAAGAGTTTAAAAATTAATTTGATTGGCGTTGACGCCACACCATCTGCTATTGCATATGCAAAACAAAAAGCTTTAAATTATCCCCAAATCTCATTTATAATTAGTGATGTCTTGAGCGCAAGCTTAAAACCTGATCAGTTTGATGTGGTCATATCCAGCCTGTTCACACATCACTTTGAAAACAAAAGCTGGGTAAAGCTCATTCAAAAGATGTACAGTTGTGCCCGTACTGCAGTGGTTATCAACGATCTTCACCGGCATTGGTTCGCCTATCATTCTATTGGTTTGCTTACCCGGTTATTTTCAAAATCAGAAATGGTGAAACACGATTCCCAGGTTTCTGTCCTTAGAGGTTTTACTAAAAATGAGCTTATTGATCTTCTTGAACAAGCCGGTATAAAACGATATACAATCAAATGGAAATGGGCCTTCCGTTACCAGGTTATCTTGTATAAATAATGAAAACTGTTGTCATTGTTGGTGGTGGATTGGCAGGGTTAAGCGCTGCATTACTTTTAAATAAGTATGGCTTTGAGGTGACGGTAGTTGAGAAGAAAGGATATCCGCTTAATAAAGTTTGCGGGGAGTATGTCTCTAACGAAGTGCTCCCGTATTTGCACTCTCTTGGTATTTGCATTGATGTATTAAATCCATCACACCTTACCAAATTATCTCTGACTTCTGTTTCGGGAAGCAAAGTTTCTGTCGGCCTTGATATGGGTGGATTTGGATTAAGCCGGTTTAAATTTGATAAGCTCCTATACGATAAGGCGGTGACGAATGGTGTGAAATTCTTAACCCATGTTAAGGTAAATGAAATCAGCATGGATGTTAATCAATTCTGCATTAAATTATCCGATAATACTATGCTTAGCGCCGATGTAGCTATTGCAGCTTATGGTAAACGTTCAGTACTTGATAAAATGTTTAAACGGCCATTTTTTTCTGCAAGGAGTCCCTACCTGGGTGTGAAGTACCATGTAAAGACCGATTTTCCTCAGGATGTAGTTCAGTTGGATAACTTTGATGGCGGGTATTGTGGTATTTGCAAAATTGAAGGCGAAAAGTATAACTTATGCTATCTTGTTAAAAATCAGCGTCTCAAAGATCACGGCTCAATATCGGATATGGAGAAATCAGTATTGTTTCAGAATCCGCATTTAAAGCGTTTATTTACTGAAAGCGAGTTTTTGTTTGAAAAACCGGAAGTGATCAATGAAATATCATTCTCCAGAAAATCATTAGTTGAAGAACATGTTTTGTTTTGTGGCGATGCTGCCGGAATGATAACTCCACTATGTGGCAACGGAATGGCTATGGCGATTCATTCAGGAAAAATTGTGGCAGAAACTATTTTCCGGCATATTCAAGAGGATGCGAACTTAAGTAAAAGAACAATTCTTGAAGAGAACTACAAAAGGAGCTGGAACAGCCAATTTGGAATGCGGCTTTCAACCGGACGTTTCATACAAAATCTCTTTTTGCAACCGGGAATGTCTTCTTTGGGGATAAGTACATTTAAAGTGTTGCCGGGGTTGTTACAATTGGTTGTAAAAAAAACACATGGCAGGCCTTTTTAGTAGTAAATTCGCAATGTACAAAGGCGATATTTAAGTGTTTCATTATGCAGTTAAGGGTACTGGTTTTTTTTAATTCACTGGCGGTTGCGGTCGCAATAACAATAGTAAACTACTATTTTCAGCGAGACTTCGTTGATTCCCTGATCACATTTGCTATTACCATTATAACCAGTTTTATTGTTTTCTATTACCTTATTGAGCGTTATATCTACAGTAAGATTAAGCTGATATACAAATTGATACATAATTTGAAGCTGGGTAAAGACTTTAAGGATGCCCTGGGGGAATATGTATCTGCCGATCCGATCAACGATGTGGAACATGAAGTTAAAGAATGGGCAAAAGATAAGAAAGCCGAGATAGAGAACTTGAAAAGTCAGGAACAATTTCGACGTGAATTCCTTTCAAATCTTTCCCACGAACTTAAAACTCCCTTGTTTGCCATACAGGGATATATTGACGCGTTGCGCGATGACGAAATGGAAGATGCCGCATTGTCAAGCCGATTTTTAGAAAAGGCAGCACAGAATGTTGAGCGTCTCAGTTTTTTAGTAAAAGATCTTGATGCTATTTCAAAACTTGAAAGTGGCGAAATTCCCATGAATTATGAAAACTTTGATTTAGGCGAATTAATCAGGGAAGTGATAGAATCGCTTGAGTTTAAAGCTAAAGAACATAAGATTCTTATGGTTTTTAAAGACAAGTATGATACTGATTTGATGGTTTATGCTGATCGGGAAAAAATAAGACAGGTTTTGGTAAACCTGATCGATAACTCTTTTAAATATGGTAAAGAGCGTGGAACTACATCAGTTAAAACGTTTGAACTGCATGATCAGGTACTGGTTGAAGTGACGGATGATGGTGTTGGAATAGAAGAGAAATCGTTGCCCAGGTTGTTTGAACGGTTTTATCGCACAGAGAAAAGCCGATCCCGCAAGGTTGGCGGTTCAGGTCTGGGATTAGCAATTGTGAAACATATTGTTGAAGCTCATCAGCAAACTATAACCGTTCGAAGTACAGAAGGTGTAGGTTCAACTTTTGGCTTTACACTGCAAAAATCGGAATGAGTCAAACAATTAACATTAAGTTAACATTGATATCATAGCTTTGCACCACCTAATTAAGTATCATGTCATTGAATACCATTTTTCAATACTTCGTTCCAAAAGACAGGAAATTTTTTCCGCTTTTTGAACAAGCAAGCTCAAACCTGATAAAGCTTGGAGAAAAGCTTGTAGAAGCGGTTAATACTGAAGATATTTCGAACCGTAAGGAATTATTCAAGGAAATTTCTCATTTGGAGCATGTAGGAGATGAAATTACTCATCAGATCTTTCTGGAATTAGGGAAAAACTTTATAACACCCTTTGACCGTGAGGATATTCATCGTCTGGCCAGCGCTATAGATGATGTCGCCGATTACATCCACGGTTCAGCAAATCGTATGCTGCTTTACAATGTTGAAGAAATTACTCCTCCTATAAAAGAGCTTTCAGATTTAATTCTAGAGGCTGTTACAGACCTGGATAAAGCAATCAGGGAGTTAAGAAATCTTAAAAATATCCGTGCAATTGCCGATTCGTGTGTGCGTATAAATAGTATTGAAAATAAAGCTGATGATGTGTTTGATAAAGCAGTAGGCCAGCTTTTCGATTTTGAGAAAGATGCCATTGTAGTTATAAAATACAAAGAGGTGCTGTTTGGATTAGAAACAGCAACCGATAAGTGTGAAGATGCTGCTAATATATTAGAAGGTATTCTCATTAAACACGCCTAATACCTATCAGATGGTTACTACTTTGTTAATTATTGTAATTGCTCTTGCACTTATTTTCGATTTTATTAACGGCTTTCATGATGCAGCAAACTCCATTGCAACAGTTGTATCAACAAAAGTACTGTCTCCTTTAACAGCAGTTATCTGGGCCGCGTTCTTCAATTTCGTCGCATTATGGGTATTTGATCTCAATGTGGCAGATACCGTGGCTAAAACAGTAGATGCTAATGCAATAGATTTAACGGTTGTAACCTCAGGGCTGATCGCAGCAATATTCTGGAATTTGCTTACATGGTGGCTTGGAATACCTTCCAGCTCATCACACACCCTTATTGGCGGATTTGCCGGCGCTGCTGTAGCTCATGCAGGGTTTGATGTTGTCAGATATTCCAAGGTAATGCCCACGGTTTATTTTATTGTTTTGGCTCCGGTAATCGGTATGGTTATCTCGTATGTAATTTCAATTATTACTTTACACCTTTCAAAAAGATCAAACCCGGCAAAAGTTGATAAAATTTTCAGACGCTTACAATTAGTTTCATCTGCGGCATTCAGTTTAGGTCATGGAGGGAGTGATGCACAAAAAGTGATGGGTATTATTGGCGCTGCGATGATTGCTCAGAATGTAATTCCTGATATGGATCATCTGCCCTGGTGGGTACCCTACGCCTGTCATGCCGCAATAGCTGGCGGAACTCTGGCAGGAGGATGGAAAATCGTGAAGACAATGGGTCAAAAAGTTACCAAACTTACACCATTTGAAGGATTTGCTGCTGAAACAGCGGGTGCCCTTTCATTATTCGGTACAGCCAGATTTGGTATACCTGTATCTACTACTCACACCATTACCGGATCTATTATAGGAGCAGGATTAATAAAAAGGGTTTCTGCAGTAAGATGGGGGGTGACCATAAATCTAATTTGGGCATGGGTTTTAACGATACCTGTATCCGCGTTATTAGCGGCATTGTTTTATTATATTCTGCATCCCATCCTGGATAAATAACACCTCCTTTATTTTAGGAGTTCATCCAATGAATTATATGCAACTGAATGATAATTGGGTCTTGCCTTTTTATAAATTTCATTTGCCCAGGCTTTTCCTTCCGGTGTAGTAATCATCTCTTTATATAAGGGCATCAGAAACTTTCTGCGTCCAACTGTTGTGAGAAAAGCTTCAATATTTGGATAAGCCGGGGAATATTTTTTTCGTATTGCCAGAGTATACCACGCTGTTTGAATTTCGGCATTGCCTGAGGAGGAAAATTTGAATACCTTATCCAGCTGTTGCATTTGAGCTAAGGTAATGTCTTC
>DASWTL010000094.1:0-7140 GCA_036402155.1 Sphingobacteriaceae bacterium
ATGATGATAATAGTCAAAAAGTATCTTAAGCGGCTTTGCCTGCTCTGCACTGTAGACGATGCTTTTTGCAGTATCAGCAACGGAAGAAATTGAAGAAGCAATACCTGATAAAAAACCCAGGTTCAAGAAAATAACCGGCAATAAATATTTGATTCTATTCATATCATTGATTATATAATTTGTACAACTGAAGCCAATTTTGATTTTCGGCGGTTCAATCAAATACCCCAAAAGAGTAAATGTCTGCGTCTCTGCCTATAAATTTGATCCTAACGATGGTACTTCCAAGATCTTTAACTGTTTTCCCACTTTTCCATTTCACTTCCCCATCTAATTTATCACCTGACATTGGTATGGCATCATCTGAACCAAAACCAGGAAGTTCCCTGCCTTTCTCATTAAGAAGAATAACTTTTACATATCCGATTGATGATGTTGAATAATTGATAGTAAACTTATTTCCCGACAGGACCAATGGCTTAGAAATTGCGCTTCCTTCAGAATAACCGGCATGTAAAGAAACAAAACCATCTGTACGAAGCTTCATGCGTTCAAGATAAATATCATTGGTTCCATAAGCCCGGGTAACAAAAAAAGACATTTCACTTTTACCTGTAGGGATTACTCCCATGGCTGGAATATTACTGCGTGCACCCCAGTTTTTTTGCTCACCACCCGGACGTACAAATGATTCAAGAAATTTACGATCATAAATACTGCCCCCTCTTGAAGTCATGAAAACTGCATCGGCAACTCCTTTCCATTGTGATTTGTCTGTGCCATTTTCTATTAATTCTGCATCTGTAAGAACTTTAAGTTGCGGAGAAAAGCGAAAAGGCATTGAAAGCATAATATGAGGCGCCCGAAAATAAGGATGTGTGGTGTTGGTGTATAAATGCTCAACGGGTGTATCACCAAATGTCATCCATTCCGGTTCAGACCAATTTATAAAATCTTTAGATACGGACCGTGCTATTGATCTTATACCTCCCGGCGGGTACCGCTGTCCGGGCTTCCCCCCCGTCCATCCCCGCATATAGATTGCATAAACATTTTCTGAAGGAACCCATGTTAATACATTTTGGGAATCAAGTTCTTTAGCATCAAATAAAGCTGTTGTATCTTTACTATAACGCTTCCAGTTAAGACCATCCGAAGAAACATATCTGAATAATCCGCTTGCCGGATTCTTGGTAGATTCGCCCCCAACTGCCTTAAATCGTTCACCAGGGTCAATACCTTCCCTGCCATCATACATCACAGAAAAGTTATGAGTAGTGCGGAATTGGTTACCCAGCAGCACTACATTATTGTCCCTGGTACCATTAACTTCAAAAATTCCTAAGTTTGGTTTATTCCAGTTTATTCCATCCACACTTTCTGCATAACAGGTTACCTGCTGGGCTCCCTTATTATCATTCCCGGTCAGCCCCCGGTAATACATTCTATACCGTATTCCGTCATGAATTATAGAGACGTAAGCGCTGAACTTTCCTTCCCAGGGCTTGTCGAATGTTAAAGCTTTGCCTCCCGAAACCGGAGTAGCCAGCTTGGTTTCCATCTTATTCAGTTTTTCGATAATATGGTCATCTGTGAAGAGTTCCCTCTGATTCTTAATTATCAACGATTGTAGCTGTGCAGTTACTGAAAAAAGATTCAATAAAAAGATGAATAAAATCAATATTGATATCTTATAAAAAAATCTCATAATAGTTTAGTATAATTTGTTCTTAGCTGTCTGTTTCGTTTACTCAATAATCCCAACATACACTTCTATTAAAGGGATGAATTTGATAGTATATTGCTGTACCTGATTTCTTATAGCGGGCAAATTCTTTTGATTAGGTTTATAATATTACATTAATTATCTTAACCTATACTCTTCCCAGTTAACCAGTTCATACAGGTTGTCTCCGGCCTTTCTAACCACCTCATTATCAATCAGAATATGAAAACGATCCAGTCCCTTCTCTTTAGTCCAAAGAAACTCGCCCCAGCTTATCTCAGGCTTAAACCGAACCGGTTCTGCAAATTTCCGCTGTCTGTTTTGAAGTGCCTGAAGCAACCGGTTTGCATCGCGAAAGCGCATCCATCCCGGAGCTTTAATTTCAACTCCATATTTTCTGGAAAAATCTACCAGCATTTTTTCCTGCGTACGCGCTTCTAAAGGGCCGAATGTTCCTACCCAGTTGCCATAATCACGTACAGGATCCCATATCTTACCTATTGCGGAAGTCAACTCTTCTTTTGATGCCCCATTCTGAGCCTTCTTTTCCAGTTCTGCAAGCTTGATTCTAAAATCAGCGAAATGCCTTATCTGCCGTAAATGAGGCAGTGTGAGTTCAATAAATGTAGCAGGAGGAAACGGTAATGGTATTTTCGGAACGTAGTTCGCGTCAGTTTTCATTGTTTCAAATGCAGCTATTGCAGCATCTGCCCTTTTTAAGTCCTCTTTAGGATCCGCAGTTCCGAGACGGTGTGTAGGAAGCCAGATCCAGTACGTGTCCCAGCTTGGCCCGGTACGTACATCCTGAATAAGGTGTAAAGCTTTTAAAACTTCCGGCCCGTTAACGGGACCATAAATGCCCTCAGCGATTTCCCGTAATATTTGGTCCGGATCGCGCTCCGGATTCCAGAGAAGCTGTCCGGCTGAGTACATTGTAAAAATATTATTCAGGTGGTAAGCTTCCATCTCAGACCAGTAGGTAATCGGATGGATCTTATGAGCGCCATTTTTAACCTGTTTATAAAAGTTACTTAATAGCTTGGCATTTACATGCATATTCGGATTTTGATCCGTCTCAATTTCTGCGGTGTGCCAGCCCCAAACCCCCATTTCTAAATTGTGACTGCGGGCACGCTCATGCAAAGCTTCACGTTTACCCGGTGGATATAAATGAGGCATACTGCTTTCCATCAGCAATGCATCAGTGAAACCGTTATCAATCAACTGTTTCATATAGGCCGAATCAGAATCAGAGGCCCAGAAATCCACTCCCAACTTTACTTTCGGATTTTTAGCTCTGAATTTTCCGAAAAGAAGTCGCATATAATTAAACACATCACTGCGATCTTTCAGCTGCCCGGGATCGTAAAAATGGGTAATCAGCAGATCCACATAGGGTGCAAGCTCTGCATAACCCTCGTAGTATTTCTCAAAGCTAGCCCTGACTTTGGAATCCTCAAAAGCCGTTTTTCCTTTCTCCGGAATGTATGTAACGTCTTTATCAAACCATCCGTAATTATTAAACTGCGCTGCCCATACCCACATACTCACGTCCTGCCCATTATCTTTTGCCGAGAGGGCAAATTTCTTTAACCGGTCTTGAACGGCTTCCCGTGATCCCATCACGCCATAGAGGGAGGCAGTTTCCATTAACTGAACGCCACTGAAGCCAAACCAGTCGAACATATCCACATAATTGGCAATTTGCTGGTCGCCATACAGCCATACATTCAGCCTTTTATCTGCATCTACATTTTTATATACACCCCGGACCAGCTCCGGTGCCCAGCCGCAAAGTGTCCATTCACGTTTCTGAATCCATGGGCTTTCTGACAAATTAAGTTCTGGGATGATAAGCCCTTGTTTTTGCTGCTCACTTTTAATAATGAGCTTCTGAACAGCCCGTTTTAGCCCTTTATCGGTATTTCCTAAAGCTATAATAAGCTTATGCGATGCAGACACAACAGTTTTCAGTGCAAAGCACTCCGGGGAAGCTACCGGCGCTGAAACTCCAAATAATGCCTTCTGATTTTGAGAAGATAACAGGATAGCAGGCGAATTTGCCGGCACGGCACTCATATCCGGTACAACGATAGGGGATTTTTTTAAAACTTGATTCAGGTAATTGGTAAGATAGTCTGTAATATGTTTTTCAAGATTCGTTTTAGGATTAGCAATGATATAAATCACTCTTCCCGCTGGCAAAAGCACCTCTGCTCCGGCAACTGAAGCAAAAAAGATCAGCAATACAGCTAATAACAGGCGTAAAGTATTCATAAAATGCGTGTTTCGTTTGATTAAGGTTCGCGGATCCTTATTTAAGACGCCAGTGCGTACTATGTAAAACCGTCGGTCCACCTGCCTTTGCAGCCTGGTAATAAGCAGTTAATATGGAATCATCGTCAAGCTGAACGCTGGATGGGTAACCCATATCGGGGCCAAGTGCATTTGCCAGAGTAATCTGATTCTCTATATCCCAGGTTCTACCTTCATCACGGCTTATACAAGCACGCTCGCTGTATGGCGCCAGACGATAACCATAGGTTACAACCACCAGACCATTTTTTAACTGTATTAAATGTGGGGGATATCCCCAGATCCCCGTTTTATATAATGGCGACCATGATTTTCCACCATCTGTACTTTCAGATTGAAGCAAAAAGCATTGACGATCCTTTGGTTCATGCCTTACCATTGCTATTAATTTACCACTTGCCAGTTCAACCATATGAGGCTCGCTTAAGCTTGCGTCGTCGGCTATGTCAGTAGATTTCGAAATGGTTGTTATCACATTCCAGGTCTGGCCATCGTCGGCAGATTCCTCAATCACAATACCAGATTTACCGTTCCACCTGCCCGTACCTATGTATAACAGTCTGCCGTCGCGCAACTGGATTGGCCCGTGAGGTGCTGTTGCAACTGTACGAACCGGCTCCAACCAGGTTTTGCCGCCATCTTCAGAGCGGCGAACCCAGTTGCCCAGCCATTGTTTGCGTATTTCCGGGGTAATCTTTTCTGCTATGCGTGCATAGCGTTCATATGCCGTACGATATATTGGCAAGGTAAATGCAACGGACGTGAACCAGCTTACTACAAGCGTTCCCTTTTTTGTTTCAATCACTCCTGCATCGCGGTCATCCAGCGGAGTGTTGTTTATAACCTCGGGGTCAGACCATGTTTTCCCCTGATCTTTGCTTCGGATGATCTGTGTTTTGCCCCAGGGACAAACATGTGCGTCCCGGTCACCGGAAACTGCTACTATCAATTCTCCTGATCGGGTTCTAGCTAATGTTGGCCAGCCCATGTACCGGTCGCTTTCGATAACCCGTTTAGTAATAACCGGATGCATGTGGGTATTTACACCGTATTCTGTTCCTGTGCCCAAATGTCTTCCCGGCTGATTCGCAATCACTTTAGTCTCCATCACCGTAGCAATCTGGCTTTCCGGTATCAGATCCGACTTCAATCCGGAGATATCAAGAGTTTTTGCGTCCTGATTAATTATATCCAATTCTGAAGATTCCTCCTTTGCCCATATCGGACTGGCAGTGAGACCACTGGCGGCTGCCATACCGGCAATACTGAGAAATTTTCTCCTGTTTAAGCTGAAAGCTGTTTGGTCTTTTTTAGATTTCATAATACGCATACCTATTATCCATTGCCTGTTATTCTTTCTTCCATTAATTCAGCTTAATTCTATGATTAGATTAAACGAACCCATGATGGGAGTTACGGCATTGTTAGTTATATGGAAAATTAGGGGTTTTTTAACAAGGAAGTTCTGCGTATCTTATCAAATACCTATACTATTTTACACTATTGCGGAATGGTAGTTATATTAAATAACGAGAAGGTATAAGGCTTTTGTAATTAAGGCTTATCCATTAAACTTATGTGCTGGTATCCCTTTAAAGCCAGAGTTTTTTATTACAAATAAGCACCCGGCATAGGGTTGAGTTTTTAGATCTTCAACACTAAGTCCTGTTCTAGCTGATGTAATATAAAGATCATTCAGCTTTTCCCCTCCAAAAGTACATGAGGTAACTTTTGAAACCGGCAAGGGAAAATTTTCCAGGAGTTTTCCTGTATGAGGATTATACCTTGATACCTTCCAGCCATCCCACATGGCAATCCATAACATACCTTCTGTATCAATGGTCATACCATCGGGAAAGCCTTCCAATTCCGGGATGTCAATAGCAATTCTTTTGTTACTAAGGTTACCACTTTCTAAATTATAATCAAATGCAGCAACCTGCCTGGTCGGAGTATCAATATAGTATAATGTCAACCCATCATGACTAAATGCAATCCCATTAGAGCAGGTTACATCCTTTACTTTCATGAAAACTGAAAGATCAGGTTCAATGGAGTATAAGCTGCCCGCAAAGGGCTTGTTTGAAACAGACATTGTACCAGCCAGAAACCTGCCGGCAGGATCGCACTTACCATCATTGAAACGATTGTCTTGTAAACTACCTTCGGGATCTGAAATCAATTCAGTAATGCCTTTTTCAAGATCAATTTTGGCAAATCCATTTTCCAGAGCTGCTATTAAACCTCCGGAAGCTCTTAAGGCAATAGCACCAACCATTCTATTTAAACTAAACACCTTATGTTCAAATGTTTCAGTCGAAAACTGATGAATTTTACCTTCCAGAATATCAACCCATAAAATTCTTTTATTTGCTGCATCCCAAACTGGGCCTTCACCCAGCATGCCGGAATGATTTGTTACTATTTGCCAATTTGCACCAGACATAACAAGCTGAAAATATTTTTTTTGAAATCAACTTTTTCTTTCAAAATCCCGAATGTTCCCTTCAATTAGAAATGAACCCCGAAACGGTTTCAGTCAACATTTCTCATTAATTAACTAAGCATACCTTATATAAAAATACAACACCATCGCCGTTATTATTGCCCACCAGATAAACGGATTACGCAATCCACGCTGCTGTTCGCGCTCTCCGGGAAGTAAGGAAAGGCTGGCGCGGTTCCATATCATACCTTCTAATTCCTCTTCTGTTTTAGGTTTCGTTAAAAGACTGACGATTACGCATGCAATCATACACGTCCAGAAAACAATACCGGTACGGTTAAAGAAAGGCATATCAGGAAAAATAAATTCGATAGCTAATGACAACGGAATAGTTAATATCCCGGCTGTAAGAGCTCCCGCATGCGTAGTACGCTTCCAAAGTATTCCTAACAAAAACATGGTGGCAATTCCCGGTGTAAACAGTCCATAGGCATTAAGCAGGTATAAGAAAACCGGTTTATCCGAATGAAGCACCAAAACACCTGTGCATAAAATTCCAAGAATGATGATAATAACCCCTGATAGTCGTCCAAATCTTACAGATTGTGCTTCATTAGCATTCTTTTTAAAGTATGGTAAGTAAACATCTATT
>DASWTL010000095.1:0-5073 GCA_036402155.1 Sphingobacteriaceae bacterium
AGATTAACATAAGAACCGTCTTTTATTTCTTTTGCTATGCGTTTAGCAATTCCTGTCTTGTCTAGCATATCCGGCTTTTTATGAGCTGTTTATAAATCAATAAGATCAAAAATAATGTCAAGTGAATCATGTTATCACCGCCCTTCGACTTCGCTCAGGGTGACAGTTATTAGTTTTAATGAACATTATTATTATTAATTACTGTCATGTTGAGCGGAGTTGAAGCACTTTATCACCATAAGCTTTAATGAACATTATTATTAACTACGTCACGCTGAGCGCAGGGAAGCGCTTTATCACTTTAACTTTTATTATCAATTTGCTCCAATGCACCTTTACAGCTACTGTTTAGGCCGTACCGTCCTCTGCTCTATCCTTTTTTCATAGTTCTCACCCTGAAAAATCCGGTGAACAAAAATTCCCGGCGTGTGAATATGATCAGGATCCAATTCCCCAACCTCAACCAGTTCTTCAACCTCTGCTATCGTTATTTTGCCTGCCATAGCCATAACCGGATTGAAATTTCGGGAAGTTAAGCGGTATATAAGGTTACCTGCCTTATCTCCCTTCCATGCTTTCACTATAGCGAAATCTGCATTAAATGCCATTTCCATCAGGTAGTCTTTTCCGTTGAAATTCCTGACTTCTTTTCCTTCTGCCACTTCAGTACCTACACCTGCGGGAGTGAAAATTGCAGGCATGCCATATCCGGAGGCCATACACCGGGTTGCCAGGGTTCCCTGTGGAATTAACTCCACTTCTAATTCACCGGTTAATAACTGCCGTTCAAACTCTGCATTTTCACCAACATATGAGGCTATCATTTTTTTTACCTGGCGATTCTGCAGCATTAAACCTATCCCGAAATCATCAACTCCGGCATTATTTGAAATACAGGTCAGATTTTTCACTCCTTTATTTACCAGTGCCGTAATACAGTTTTCCGGTATCCCACACAATCCAAAACCACCAAGCATCAGGGTCATACCATCTCTGATATCGGCTATAGCAGCTTCTGCATTAGCAACTTGCTTATTTATCATCACTCATTGTTTAATTAAGCTATTGCGCTGACCAGCCGCCATCAATGGGCATTGCAGTACCTGTTACCGTTCCTGCATTTTCACCGGCAAGAAACAACGCCATATCAGCTATCACTCTTGTTGGTACAAAATCTTTAACAGCTTGTTTTGAAAGGATTACTTTTTGTATCACATCCATTTCAGACATGCTATGAAGCTGAGCCTGGTCTGGGATCTGCTTTTCTACAAGCGGCGTTCTTACATACCCAGGACAAATAGCATTGCAGGTGATGTTATATGGCGCCCCTTCCAGGGCTGCAGTCTTTGTTAAACCTATAATACCATGTTTTGCAGCAACATAAGCGCTTTTATATTCCGAAGCAAATAATCCGTGTATGGATGCAATATTTATAATTCTGCCAAAGTTCTCCCTTTTCATATAAGGCCACGCAGCTTTTATCAGATGAAACGCTGAGGAAAGATTAACACCAATTATATCATTCCACATAGTATCCGGAAACTCTTCAATTGGAGATACATACTGGATTCCGGCATTATTTATCAAAATATCAATTGTTGCGAACCTATTACCGGCATCTTTAACCAAACTTTTTAACGACTCCGGGTTAATCATATTTGCTTCAGAAAACAAATACTCAACACCAAATTCGAGTGCAATAGTTTTGGCAACTTCCGGTCCATTACTTTCCAGTCCGTTAAAAACAATGTTATACCCTTTCTCTGCAAATGTTCTGGCAATTTCAAGGCCTATTCCACTGGTACTGCCTGTAATTATTGCTGTTTTTGATTTCATAAATCAGATAACATTTTCTCAAGATTATGTAAAATTTCTCTCCTAACCAAGATGCGGATAACGAATCATTCGAATAATCCGTTAGGAAAAAGACGTATACCTTATATTTGTACTGATTTGGACGGCGAAAAAAACACACTCATTACTGAGAAAACAAGGGATAATGACCTTTTTAAAAATTACCAGTCATTTATGATCTGCTGCGACCATAAAAAGTGCTGCAAAAAGTATAAAAAAGGTAAACGCTGTGATAATTGTCCCAAACGTAAATAATTAACTCTTCTTTGTAATTACAATAATCTTATCAACCGATCCGTTGCTCGTAATCATATAAATTTTACCCTCGGGGCTAATGCATACATCCCTTAGCCGGCCATAAGTTCCTTTAAAAAAAGTATTCACAGACTCCACTTTATCACCTGCTGCGTTCAATTTTAGCTGATAAAGTGTATTGTCTTTGAGGGTTGTCATAATAAGCGAATTTTTCCATTGAGGAATGAGATCATTATTATAATAATCCATACCGCAAACGGCAATAGTTGGAGTCCAGGAATAAATAGGAACTGCAACGTTATTAGTACTACAAAAAGAAGGATCATTACTATCATCACAAGGCCCTTTTACATTCGGCCAGCCATAATTCCTGCCCTTTTCGATTATATTTACTTCATCATCCGAGCTGGGGCCATGCTCAGAACTATAAAGTTTTCCGTTGGCAAATACCAATCCCTGGGCGTTTCTATGGCCCAAAGACCATACCGGGCTGTTGGAATTGGGATTATCGGCAGGAATACTTCCATCTAAATTAATACGTAATATTTTTCCATTTACCGAAGAGCTGTTTTGTGCACTCGCCTGGTTGGAGGCATCACCTGTAGAAATAAATAATTTCCTGTCGCCAGAGATCAGCAGCCGGGAGCCATTATGGATATTGGATGCAGCGATGTTATCAATCAGGATAACCGGACTGTTAAGTGTTCCGCCGGTATAGGTATATCGCACAACCTTCTCGGTGTACGTACCATTTTTATCGTAGTTATAAACTACAAAAACCTGTGGTGTAGTAGTAAAGTCGGGGTGAATGGCCATCCCAAGTAAACCACCCTCGCCCAGCGATCTGACGTCTGGAATAGTAATCAAAGGACTGATCTGGCCATTTGACGGATTTACCCGGCTAATCTTTCCTCCTCTTTCAGTGACCCACAACATATTATCCGGCCCCCATATAATTTCCCACGGAAAAGTAACCTGATCAGTAAGAATTGCTGTTTCAAGCTCGGCATTTATCAGAGGAGCATTTGTTGTTGGTTTGGATTTCTTACATCCTGCCCCGCTAAGTACCAGAAAAATAAGCAGTATACCTGTAATCTTCATGATTCACCATTTGGTATAACAACCGAAAAAACCGTTATCAGGTTTTAGATCAATGCAAATACACATAAGTAATGCCATCGCCCCCACGATCAGCATGCTCATCTTCCATTCGATCTACCTGTGAATATTTCTTTAAATACTCACGGATAAGCTTGCGCAGAATACCATCCCCTTTTCCATGAATGATCTTTAAACTTGGGAAACCCATCATAATAGCCCGGTCGAGGTATTTTTCTATTTCATAAAGCGCTTCCTCTCCTCTGCGCCCTCTCACATCGATTTCAGGATTAAACTGCGCAATGCTTTCGGTAAGCTGCGAAGAGTATGACTTTCGGATTTCTTTGGGGACACTCTTATTTGAAACTTTTGTAACGCGGTCACGCTTTACCACTGATCGCAAATCACCCATAGCCAGTATCACATTCCCCCTTGCAACATCAACCACCTGGGCAACGGTTTCTGAATCATCAAATTTAACCCAGTCGCCTGCCTTTAATTCAGATTGCTCAGGTACAGACATCTTCTTCTCAGAATGTACCTGCACTTTTTTCAATTCCGATTCGATATTCTGCCGGAGCGCCTGAGTTTTTACTTTATCAGCTTTTGATCCCTTAATTTCTGAAATGGTGTTTTCGATGAGGCGGTTAGCATCTTTTATAATTTTCTGAGCTTCAAGTTTGGCTTCTTTCAGAATACTCTTTTTATTTTCTTCCAGGTAACTTTTAAGCTTCTGGTTCTCATCAAGCAAGGTTTTAACATGTCTTTCCTTTTTTTCAACTTCAACACGACGCTCTAAAAGCTGCTTTTTATCTCTTTCCAGATCAACCAATAACGAATCCACCCTTTTCTGATGTACACCGATCTTATTCTTTGCAGCCTGAAGCACGTACTGAGGAAGGCCTATCTTCTGGGCTATCTCAAAAGCGTACGAACTTCCCGGCTTACCCATTTCAAGAATATAAAGAGGTCTCATATCCACATTATCAAATAGCATGGATGCGTTTTCCAGACCCGGAGCCGTATTAGCAAAAACTTTTAAATTGGAATAGTGAGTTGTAATTACCCCCCTGATCTTCTTTTGGTTCAATGTTTCAAGCACTGCTTCAGCTATCGGGCCACCGAACTGAGGATCGGTTCCTGTGCCAAATTCATCAATCAGTACAAGTGTTTTCCCTGTGGCGTTTTCAGTAAAATATTTCATTTTTGAAAGATGCGCACTATAGGTACTCAAATCACTTTCTATGGACTGGTCATCGCCGATATCCGCAAAAACCTTATTAAACACGCCTACTTTTGAGTGCGGATCAGCAGGTATCAATAAACCAGCCTGAATCATGAGCTGCAAAAGGCCGACGGTTTTCATACACACTGACTTCCCGCCGGCATTGGGGCCTGAAACCACAATCACGCGTTGGCTTTCATCAATACGAATATTAAGAGGAACCACCGTTTGCTTCTCTTTTCTAAAATTTAAAAGCAGCAAAGGATGACGGGCATTAACCAGATCAATTTCAGCCTCTTTTACCAGCACAGGCATATCACAGTCAACTTCTACAGCAAATAATGCTTTAGCTCTTACAAAATCTATTTTGGTAAGTAATCCATGGTATGAAAGCAATAATGACGCGTATGGCCTTAATTCATCCGTTAGCCTGGTGAGAATTTTAATGATCTCCCGCCGTTTATCAAATTCCAGATCCCGTACTTGGTTATTAAGCTGAAATACCTCTTCGGGCTCGAGGTACACCGTTTGTCCGGAGGCCGATTCATCGTGAATAAATCCTTTCACCTTTCGCTTATTCTCAGCTAATACCGGGATACACATTCTGCCATCCCTGATTGTGAGATTCCCATCCGCAGCCC
>DASWTL010000096.1:0-4383 GCA_036402155.1 Sphingobacteriaceae bacterium
TTAATGATAAAGGAAGAGCTTAATGATAAAGCTGAAATCATAAAAATGAATTACCGCCTGGGCGAGATCTCAAAATATAAAGGGAAATATGATGAAGCGGTCAACTTTTATGAAAAGGCAATAAAAACGGCATCCATTACAAAAAGCACAGCTATTATCCCGCAGGCATATCTTGAAATTGCTTTGATCAGAACCATTCAGGTAAAAAATGGCGAAGCAGAATATTTGGTGTTGAAAAAAGCGCTGCCGCTTTTTACGCGTCAGGGAAATCGTCAGGGAAGAATTAATAGTTTTCAGGCGCTTGCTGACGTTTACCATCAGCAAAATCGTTATTCAGAGGCTAAATGGTTTTATATCCAGGCCAATACACTTGCAAGAAAGGCAAATGATAAAAACAATATTATTTCCTCATTGATAAACCTTGCAAAAATCAAATATGCTATCGGACATTATCCATTGGCATTAAAAGATTACAAAGAAGCTGAATTACTTGCATCCAAAAACAAAAATATAGGAAAATTAGTTGAGGTAAAAAGTGGATTGGGAGATCTCTATTATAAAATGGGGAATTTGATAGCTGCAGGCAAAGAGATAGACGAATATACGAAGTTAAAACTATCCATATTAGGACATCCGGATACGACTGTAGCGATGAAATAGTAAACATGTCATATAGTTTTCATTTTCAAAATAAATAATACTATTTTTCGCACAAACCTGTTACTAAGAGACAGCAAATTAATCCTGTCTCTTTTTCGTTTAATAAAGATTGGTATCAATTTGGATAGTTATAATTAATGGATCTTAAATCATTCAAGGAAATGCTCAAAAAAATATATCTGGCTTTATTTATTGCAGCAACACTCGCATGCAAAGCCGACCCTCGTGTGACCGCTACCGTAAGTCCGGCCGATCTAAAGCCAGATCAGCAGCAATCATTAGTGGCAAAAGAAATAGTGAATATGCTTGAAACATATCACTTCAAAAAGATTTCAGTGAACGATTCACTTTCATCGGTCATATTTAACCGGTATCTCGAAAGCCTTGATGGTGGCCATAACTATTTACTAAAAACCGATGTTCAGGAATTTGAGAAGTTTCGTAATACATTTGATGATGATTTACGCAAGGGCGATCTCAGTGCCCCATTCTATATGTACAATGTTTTTCAAAAACGGTACAATGAACGTATTAAATATTCCCTAAATGAACTTACCAAGCCGTTTGACTTTTCTTCGAATGAAACCTATACCTATAACCGGTCGAAGCTTCCATGGCTTGCATCAACAAAAGAATCTGATGATCTGTGGAAAAAACGCCTGAAATACGAGCTGCTTAATCTGAAAATTGCAGGTTCAGAACAGGCTAAAAACATACAGACCCTGAAACAGCGTTATGAAAACCTTCTTTCACAGTCAAATAAAGTAAACAATCAGGATGTATTTCAGCGGATTATGGATGCATTTACTGAGGCTATAGATCCGCACACCAACTACTTCAATCCAACCAATGCACAAAGCTTTAATGAGCAGATGTCTAAAAATTTTGAAGGTATTGGCGCCAGTTTGCAGCAGGAAAATGAGGTGGTCCGCGTGGCAGGAATTATCCCGGGTGGTCCCGCCTACAGGGCGAAAACATTACATGTAAACGACCGCATCATTGGAGTTGCCCAGGGAAAAAATGGGGAATTTGAAGATATCATTGGATGGAGAATTGACGCTGCCGTTACACGGATTAAAGGCCCTAAAGGAACTATAGTCCGACTAAAAATTATACCTGCCGGTCAGGAACTTACCTCAACTCCCAAAATTGTTGAACTGGTTAGAGACAAGGTGGTTCTGCAGGATCAGCTGGCAAAAAAAACGATTAAAACAGTAAAATCAGGAGACCGGACCTATAAAATCGGTGTGATCGATATCCCTGACTTTTATGTGGATTTCAAAGCTTACCAGGCAAATGATCCGAATTATCAAAGTACAACCCGAGATGTAAGAAGATTACTGGATACCCTAAAACAACAAAAGGTAGACGGGGTGGTGATTGATCTTCGGCAAAATGGAGGCGGGTCATTAATGGAGGCAATTGAGCTGAGTGGCTTATTTATAAAAAGCGGCCCTATCGTTCAGGTGAAGGATACCCGTGGTAAAATAGAAGTGAACAATGATGAAGATCCTTCTATTGCATGGGATGGCCCTCTTGGTGTCATTACAGATCGTTTCAGCGCTTCAGCATCAGAAATTTTTGCAGGCGCTATTCAGGATTATGGCCGTGGCATTATAATGGGAACCCAAACCTACGGTAAAGGAACCGTGCAATCGGCAATTAACCTGGACCGCGTTATTAAACCGCTTGAAAGTTTTATCTCAGGACTTAATAAAAATGGAACGAACCAGGTTACAGTAAATAAAGATGGCACAGTGCGGGGATTTGGCCAGATCAACCTGACGATCGGTAAATTTTACAGGGTAAACGGAAGCAGCACTCAACACAAAGGAGTTATGCCTGATGTTGAATTTCCAATGGTATTTCCGGCGGATAAATATGGCGAGAGTTCAGAACCTTCTGCCCTGCCATGGGATGTGATCAAAGCAAGTAATTTTAAGCCTGTTGCTAACCTTTCTTCCATTAAACAACAACTGGCGCCGTTGCATGAGCAACGCATGAAAGCTTCTCCGGAATATAAGTTTCTATTGGAAGATATTGAACAGTATAAGAAACGGGAAAGCGAAACTTCAGTTCCTTTAAATGAAGCTAAACTTAAGAAAGAGCGCGAAGATCAGGAAGCGAAAACATTGGCCCGTGAAAATCAAAGAAGGGCACTGGCAGGATTACCACCTCTGAAAAAAGGTGAACTGAAGCCAAAGGAAAGCATCGACTTTATTGAAGATGAAAGTCTGAATGTAATGGCAGATTTTATTAAGCTAAGTAAGAGCAGCCAACTCACGTTTAAATATTAAAGAGGACCCGGTCAAAAGCCGGGTTTCTTTTTGAATACCCATTAATACCATCTGCGTAAACGCCGGGTTGAGCACTTAAAGTGAACGCTCATGCAAAACCATTGCTACAATTCCCAGTTTAAAAAGTATGCGCCGGCAACTTATTGAATTTAATGATTGTGGAATCTACTGCCCGGCAGGCGATTTCTATATTGATCCATGGAAACCTGTAAAGTATGCACTGATAACTCACGCCCATGCCGATCATGCACGCTGGGGTCATGAAAACTATCTTGCACATAATCTTTCCCGTGAAGTTTTAAAATACCGGTTGGGTGACATCAATCTACAGACTGTTCCATACAATGAAATCATTACCAGAAACGGCATAAAAATCTCTTTCCATCCTGCCGGACATATTATTGGCTCAGCTCAAATAAGAGTTGAGTTTAAAGGTGAAGTATGGGTAATATCCGGTGATTACAAGATAGAAGATGATGGCTTATCCACTCCATTCGAACCTGTTAAGTGTCATTCCTTTATTTCAGAATGCACATTTGGAATGCCGGTGTACAAATGGAAACCACAAAAAGAAATCTTTGATGATATCAATTACTGGTGGGAGAAAAATATTTCTGAGGGAAGAACCACTGTAATAGCGGGTTATTCTTTGGGAAAAGCGCAACGCATCATGCATAACCTGAAACCGGATTTAGGCCGTATTTACACGCATGGTGCTATAGAAAACACCAATGAGGCCCTGAGACGAAACGGTGTGCCGTTACCGTCTACTACACGCATAACCTCAGAAACGAGTAAGGAAGAGATCAGAAGCGGTATCGTTATTTGTCCTCCATCAGCTATCGGAACGCCATGGATGAGAAAATTCCATCCCTTCGGCTTTGGCTATTGTTCCGGATGGATGGCTTTACGCGGAGCCAAAAGACGAATGGCTGCAGACCGCGGTTTTATAATCTCAGATCATGCAGATTGGAGTGGCTTATTAGACGCAATTAAGGCAACTAACTGTGAATCGGTATACCTAACTCATGGATATACAGCATCTTTTGCCCGTTTCCTTTCAGAAACCGGGTTTGATGCGCATGAGGCCAAAACCTTATATGGTGGTGATGAAATATCAGAACTTGACGAACCGCCAGTAGAACTTGTAGATGAAGAGGGAGATGTGATCACATCCTCATCAGAATTATCATCCAACGATCAGGATAACTTACAGGAAGGGGCCGATAGATTATGAAAGAGTTTGCCAGGTTATTTACCGAATTGGATGAAACTAATAAGACCAATGAAAAAGTAAGGATTCTGAAAGAGTATTTTTCAAGAGTTACTGATGAAGATAAAATTCATACCCTGGCCTTATTTACTGGCCGAAAACCCCGGCGGCAGATTAACTCTACGCTTGTAAAATTATATGCTATGGAGCTGG
>DASWTL010000097.1:0-9285 GCA_036402155.1 Sphingobacteriaceae bacterium
GCGCCTTGCTCCATCAGGCGGTCAACGAGTTCCTGAGCCTTTATTTCGGGGTAACCGGGAATGTCATATATCGGTTTATGCGGATAAATTTCAGAAAGTTGCCCCCCGATTTGTGGCAGCGCATCAATAAGGTGGCAACGCATCTTTAATAAGCCAGCTTCAAATACTGCAAATAACCCTACCGGGCCGGCACCAATGATGCATATATCAGTAGTTATCATGGTATTAAATGTTAAGATTATTATAAATTGTATTTAATATTCTACGCAGGTCCTGGTAATCATCCTCCGTGAGATTTTCCCATGCCTTATTTCTTATTTCGGCCATCTTTGGCGACCACTCGGCAACTTTTTTTTTGCCTTCACCGGTAAGGTGAATGATATAGCTGCGCCGATCAGTGTTATGCGGTTTCCTTTCAATAAGTCCCTTCTTACACAACAGGTCTGCTATCCTGGTGAAGGTTGGTTGGTCTTTTCCTATCAGTTCTGCAAGCTCACTTTGATTTTTGTCGTTATGAAGATTAAGGTTCTTAATTACCAGCCACTGATCTACGGTAATGTCAAAATTTTCTTCATTAAATCTGCGCTGTGCATATTGTTTGACCCTCCTTGCCGTCCGGTCGAGCAGATGCGAGTACTGACTGTATTTTTCACTTGCCATACAAATAATTAGTGCAACAAATATATTAATAAAAAATAAAAAAACCTCCGGATTTTTCCGAAGGTTTAAATCATGTTAGCCGGTATGATTTTAAGATTGTTTTTTTTGTCTGATAAATTCTACAACAAACGGAGTTGCCACGAAGAGTGAAGAGTATGTACCGAATATTACTCCAATCAGCATGGCAAAAGAGAATCCTCTCAGCGTTTCGCCACCGAATATGAAGATAATTCCAAGAACCAGTATAGTACACAGTCCAGTTACTACTGTTCGGCTTAATGTGCTATTTAGGGCATTATTAATTACTGAGGCCATATTCTCATCTTTAGTATGATGCTGCCCAACATATTCTCTTACTCTGTCGAAAACTACCACTGTATCATTAATCGAATAACCCATTACAGTCAGCACAGCTGCAATAAAGGCCTGGTCAATATCAAGAGAAAAAGGAACTATATCATGTAGCAGAGAGAATATAGAAAGCAACACAAGTACATCATGTGCTAATGCGAGGATTGCTGATACACCGAACTGCCATTTTCTAAATCTGACAAGGATGTATAAGAAAACCACAATTATTGCAAATATTATTGCATAAACAGCTGATATCTTAATGTCGTTTGCAATGGTTGGTCCAACTTTTTGCGAATCTTTTATTTCATAAACCGCGCTTATTTTTTTCAGACCGCTGTTTAATTTTGCACTTGCCAGGTTATCAGCATCCTCTCTCTCATCATCAATTAAATAGGAGGTGGTAACCTTTACTGCATTTTTAGATGTTCCATATGATTTTACCTCAGTAGGAGAGTCAAATTCCTCAGTAAGAATTTTTGTTATTTCGTTCGTCTTTACATCTTCTTTGAACTCTACCAGATAAGAGCGTCCGCCTTTAAAATCAACACCAAGACTAAAACCGCGGGTGAACATAGAAATAACACCAGCCACGATGATAATACTTGAAAAAAGGTAGAATTTACGACGGCCGCTAATGAAATCGAATGAAGACCCTTTAAACAGGTTCTGCGTTGCAGGAATAGAAAAATTGATTGATTTGTTTCTTTCAAGCATCCATTCGAAGATAAGCCTGGTTATAAATATCGCTGTAAACAGGGATGTAACGATACCTATCATTAACGTGGTAGCAAATCCCTGAATAGGTCCGCTGCCGAAAACATACAAAATTACACCGGTAAGGAAAGTGGTGATGTTGGAGTCGAGAATTGACGACATAGCATGTTTAAAGCCTTCAGCAATCGCTATACGCAATGACTTTCCTGTTTCCAGTTCTTCCCGTACCCGTTCATAGATCAGTACGTTAGCATCAATCGCCATTGCAAGCGACAGTACGATACCGGCGATACCCGGAAGCGTTAACACGGCTCCCAAAGAAGCTAAAACACCCATCAGGAAAAACAGGTTAATAAGCAGCGATATACAGGCAACCATACCTGCCCTGTTGTAATACAGGATCATAAAGGCAAGTATTACAGCAATACCAACCAGTGTTGAAATTAGTCCACTTTGAATTGATTCAGCTCCTAAAGATGGTCCTACTACATATTCACTTACAATTCTGGCTGGAGCCGGTAGCCTTCCTGCTTTCAGAACATTAGCTAAATCCTGAGTGTCTTCAATTTTAAAATTTCCGCTGATTGATGAAATTCCGTTTGGAATTTCGCCCTGTACAGTAGGGGCAGAGTAAACATAGTCATCTAAAACAATGGCGATGCTGCGTTTATTATTTGGATTTGACGCAGCTGCAGCAGTGATCCTGCGCCACTCACGCGCACCATCTGCATTCATTACCATTACCACTTCAGGATTCCCGCGCTGATCATAATCTGACCGTGCATCTGCAATGACATCACCTGCCAGTGCCGGGCCGTTTCCGGAAGATTTAAGGGCATATAACTCAAATATCGGACTTTCAGGAGATACAGCCTTTACTGCCCATGCCAGCTTTACATTTTGAGGTATTATTCCGCTAACACTCGGTGATGCCAGTAGCTTGTTTATTTTGGCAGTGTCTTTCTGTGCAGCATATCCTACTACGGGACCGGGTCTTAGCGCCATCTGGCCATTTTCTGCCTGGTAAGTAGCGGGAATTAATACAGATAAAAGCGGATTCTGCTTTGCCTGTTCAGCCAGGTTTTTAGCCTGGATGGCTGATGAATCTTTTTTTGCCGTGGTGTCTTTTTTACCTAATCCGGCCAGCTTACTTCCGCTGGTATCAGCCACTGAAGTTTTCACCTCAGCAGTTTTAGAAGTATCTGCAGCAGCGCTTGAAGCACCAAGGATTTTGTTTATATTTTCCAGCAGAGGAAAGATCTCTGTATTATCATAGGTTTCCCAGAATTCCAGTTCAGCAGTTCCCTGTAAAAGCTTTCGAACCCTTTCCTGGTCAGTTACTCCCGGCAATTCTATTAAGATCCGATTGGTACCTTCCTGAAGCTGTATATTTGGAGATGTTACCCCGAACTTATCAATACGTGTGCGTAAAATATTGAATGATCGGTCTATCGCATTTTTAGCTTCGTTGCGTAGAAAGGAGATCACTTCATTGTTACTAGCATTGATTTTTATGTGGGCAGCATTTTCTTTTGTTGCAAAGAATGGAGCAAGAGGAGTATTCGGGCTTATCTTCTCAAACTCTTCACCAAATAAAGTGATAAAATCAGACTGACTTGTTTTTGCCCTTTGCTGAGCACTGCGAAGAGCTGCATTGAAATTGGCATCAGTAGTTTTATTAGCCAGGTTAAGCACCATATCGGTAAGTGCTATTTCCATGGTAACATTCATACCACCTTTCAAATCTAGACCAAGAGGTATCTCACGGTCTTTAGCGTATTTATAAGTGACATAATCAACGCCAGAGATAACCGGAAGATTTGAAACAGAATCCAAATAAGTTCTTTCCTTTAAGGAATCACCTTTGGCATAATTTTCTGCATCTTTTTCTACCTTGCCGGCAAGCCATGTGAACGAGAGAGAATATAGACATGCAAGCGTTAATGCTATCGCCGCGAATTTAATTAGTCCTTTACTTTGCATTTTTTTCTGTGTGTAGTCTAATTTTTTTTATTAAGAGGGGCAAATCTAATTAAATTTTTGTTTTATATAATTCATAAAACAAAATAATAACCCCATTGTATTTTAGCCTCTAACGTAGGTAATAAAAGAGTAATTAAATGGGTTTTTTTCATCTTTTTGATGGTCTTCACGATCCGCTTCTTTCCAGGTGTTATCAATTTCGGGAAAGAAAGTGTCAGCATCAAAGCTTTTATGTATGCGGGTCAGATAGATTTTGTCACTTATTGGCAATGACTCTTTAAAAATTTCGGCACCCCCCACTACAAATGCCTCTTTTTCAGTTGAACAGCTATCTAGTGCTTCCTTCAAGGAATGTGTTATTTCGGCATCCCCCAAAAAATAATCTTTTTGCCTTGTAATCACAATATTCCTGCGGTTAGGTAAAGCCTTGCCCATACTTTCATAGGTTTTTCTGCCCATGATCACGGTATGGCCGGTGGTAATCTTCTTAAAATGCTTCAGATCTGCCGGGAAATGGACTAACAGCTGATTGTTTTTTCCAATACCAAGGTTTTCATCTACTACTACTATGTTAGATATGGTCATGTTTTTTAGGTTGATGTATAGTTCATGGTTGATGGTTCATGGTTGATGGTTCATGGCCGATAATCCTTGCTCTTTACTCTTTTAATCTTTACTCCTCTTTACTCTCACCACCTACACCGCCACTGGTGCCTTGATATGCGGATGAGGGTCATAGTTTTCCAGGGTAAAATCTTCGAATTTGAAATCGAAAATGTTTTTTACCTCAGCATTTAGTTTCATTTCAGGTAATTGCCGCGGTTCACGGCTGAGCTGCAGGCGGGTTTGATCCAGGTGGTTGGTATATAAGTGCGCATCGCCGAGGGTATGAATAAAGTCGCCTGGTTTTAAATCGCAAACCTGTGCTACCATCATGGTTAAAAGGGCATAGGAAGCAATATTAAAGGGTACACCTAAGAAAATATCTGCACTTCGCTGGTAAAGCTGACAGCTCAGTTTGCCATCAGCCACATAGAACTGGAAAAAACTGTGGCAGGGTGGCAGAGCCATATTTTCAATTTCACCAACATTCCAGGCAGAAACGATAATTCGTCTGGAATCAGGATTTGTTTTTATTTGCTGTATTATTTGACTGATCTGGTCAATATGACGACCATCTGCTGTGGGCCATGAGCGCCATTGTGATCCATAAACCGGACCCAAATTGCCATCTTCATCAGCCCATTCATCCCAGATACTTACCGCATTATCTTTCAGGTACTTGATATTGGTATCGCCTTTTAAGAACCAGATCAGTTCATGAATGATGGATCGCAGGTGTACTTTTTTGGTAGTAACCAACGGAAACCCATCCTGAAGGTTAAAACGCATCTGGTATCCGAATACGCTGAGCGTGCCTGTTCCGGTACGGTCATGTTTCTCAGTGCCGTGATCCAGCACATGTTTCATTAAATCAAGATATTGCTTCATTATTGTTACAAAGGAAATAAATGTATTTTTGGCATCCTACGAATGTTTAAAAAACATTTAATGTGTACAACTCATGGTTAGCTTTCCTAATGCCAAAATAAACATCGGTTTAAATATTACAGAACGAAGATCAGACGGTTATCATAATCTCGAAAGTGTTTTTTATCCCATTGCCATAAAAGATGTGGTAGAAGTTATTGAAGCGACTGAACTGAAGTTTACAGCTTCCGGACTTGATATACCAGGGGATTTAAAAGATAACCTTTGCATGAAGGCTTACAGATTGATGGGAAATGATCATGATCTTCCTCCGGTACATATCCATCTCCATAAGCATGTTCCTATTGGTGCAGGCCTGGGAGGGGGATCATCAGACGCCGCTTTTTTTATCAGATTGATCAGTGATAAGTTTAAATTAGGATTAACCGATGAGCAAATGGAAGACTATTGCCGCTTGCTTGGCGCGGATTGTGCATTCTTTATTAAAAATAAACCTGTTTTTGCTTTTGGTAAGGGAGATGAGTTTAAGTCTGTTGATCTGGATCTGAGCAGTTACTTTATTGTTTTGGTAATGCCGGAGGTGCAGGTCTCAACATCAGAGGCCTATCGGGGAATAAATCCGGCAAAAGCTAAAGATTCTTTGTTGGAGAGTATAAAATTACCGGTTTCGGAATGGAGGAACGTGATTAAAAATGATTTTGAAGAATCGATCTTTAAGAACCACCCTTCGGTTCGTGGAGTAAAAGCAAGCCTGTATGAAGCAGGGGCTTTATATGCTTCTATGAGCGGCAGCGGTTCTTCGGTTTATGGAATATTTACCGAAAAAATAAAATTGCCTGATCTTGAAAAGAGTAACGAGGTTTTTTATGGGGTGGGAGACTTATAGTTGCAGACTTCGAGTTGGGTGCGTGGTCAGTCTGAGGCTCTCGAAGACGTGCGAAGAGGGGAGTATCAAGGTTCAATATAACCTGACCTGGTGACCCGGAGCCGGTGAGTCTGTAGAATAGGATAAACACTTAGTAAAAAGCTCTTCGAGAACCCCAGGGTGACCTTATAGTGAAAGAAGACGATCACTACCAGAGTTAACCTGAGACAATCGTATGTCCAAAAAAAGTGGTATAAATGAAAAGTATATCGGTGCGTGGTCAGTCTGAGGCTCTCGAAGACGTGCGAAGAGGGGCATGACCCAGAGACCCAAAACGGTGAGTCCTGTATGAGCTCGGATTTAACTGATATATTCCTTATCCTCGTCGCTTAGAAAATCTGATTTATCCTCCTGGTAATTTTTTTCAATTTCAGGTTCTTCCGCAATCTTTTTCCTGGAAGGTCTTGCAATAATAACTCCCACAATAAATCCGAGTGCAAACATGATCCCCAGGATGGCAAGTTTAGAGATATACATATCCCCGAATATCCAGAAACTTACCTCATCGGTGTTTTTCATCAAAATGATGGTCACCAGTACACTGACTATTACTACGAAAATGGTTTTTATGCTCATGATCAGAATGAATGTGAAAAACTGAACTCGAATATCGGGTTTTGTGATGATTTTTCAGTAGCAAATATTATTCGTCCGCCAGCTGCAAAATTAGGAAGATAAAAACGTAATAGGTTCATGTCTGCCTGCATATCTACGCCATAGGTGCGGGGCATAGCGGCAGTTTCTAATCCGGCATTCTCAAAATCAGAGAAAAAACCTCCCCGTACTCTTTTGATGTAGGCTAATTTTCCCAGAGCCCAGTCGGGATAGAAAATAGGGAAGCGATAATCGACAAAGAGCGTATTTCTTAAATCGGCCGTCGCCTTTAAATTACTGTATCCTCTTACACGCGGAATGTCAATATTTAAATTATAAGCTCCCGTCGCATATTGAGCGTTGAATGCAATCTGAAACGTGTGATTTCTGAAAGCGCCCGGGAAGTAAAACCTTGATTTAAAAACCATAATTTCTCCGGACAATGTTTTGTCGAACGGTAAATGACGGTAGGTAAGATTTAAACTCTGACCCCATCGCGGCGCCAGATCGCGTGCGCTCCTGATAGTTGAATGGCCCAGGGCAATAGAATATTTGCCCGGCAAAACAATTTCGGATATGAAGGTTTTGGGTTCATTAAATATATCGTAACGTGAAGTATAACTTGTTCCGATCCCGAAATTGACAGAATAGTTATGGTTTAACCGGTTAAAAGCAAGTGGTATTGAGATATTCGCTTCCGTTACATGTTCTCTCCAGGTAATCGGAGTAAGTACGGTTCCTGACGGGGTTTGATTACGCTGATAGATTTGCCTTGCCTGGTTCAGATACGTTAAGTTCAATATAGGGAAAAAGCGCTTGTAGGTAATTCCGGCAAGATATTCACTTCGTTTCAGGGCGTTATTAAACCGGTATCCGGCGTATGCAGCTAATGTGTTCAGCTGATTATTTGAATTCAGTGTTAGTCCGAAGTTATAATCATTGAAGAATTCATTATCTTCTGCAATAACATAAGCGCTATGAAAATAAAAGAGGTTGTTTATTTCCTGATAAGATTTTGAAGTAAAAGTTTTCTGTGGTATATCAGCAAAAACATCAGTCTCTTTTTCCTGTGCTTGTAGTGGACGAGCATAGTCAACGAATGTGTTTTCAGTTAGAGGGTGTTTAGAAGCCGCTACATCAATTAAAGATAAAAAGGATACATCCATTCCACTCACCTGATAATTATTGATTAGAATCCGGTTATTTGCAGCGTCTATTGATGGATTAAATGCTCCGAATGGCGCAGAGCTTAACTGAATAGTTTTATTTACAGCTCTGTCTAATTTGTAAATATTATCCACCCCATTATAATGCGCTTTAAAAATCACATCTTTTCCAGAGTATACAGGACGGGAAATTTGTTGTGGCTGAAAGGCCATTAATTGGGTTGTGATGCCTGATTTCCTGTCAATTTCCAGGAGGGTTTTTCCTGACGGGCTCACAGCTACCACAATGATTTTGTCGCCTGTTTGATTAAAGCGCGGCGTTTGCAGCATATGATTTTTATCGTTCGGATATCTTTTAAGTATGTTCCCGTTCTGAGAATCTAGTTCAACCAGAGAAATTTTATTTGAGTAAGCTACATCGACAGCAACAATTATTCCTGCATCAGGAGACAGGGAAGGAGAGAATAACCTGGTGCGATGTGTTAGCTGTATGGTTTTTCCCGTTTTCAGATCATAAATATTCACAACATTGAATGACCGTTTATGAAACCGGGCATCCCGTCGAAACTCATCCCAGGTGATTTTGCCATTTGAATAATTGAAATGGACTTCCTCCTGATAGCCTATTCTGCGAAGTTTTTTTTCAGCCCCTGAAGCGCTGATAAGTGTAAAGGTTGATGGGAGAGATTTTCCCCTTTTTATGACAAGGATCTCGCCCGATGGCAGTGCTGTCGGAAGGTAAAAATCGGTGGGGATTTCATTGGTTCGGCGGTTAATTCTTTTGTATTCTACCGGCGTTATTTTTCGCTGTTGATCCTGCCATAAACTATCCAGTTCTTTAACGGTGTTGTCATGCAATTGACGGGTGTTCATCCCGGTAAAATGTTTAATGGAATTGCTCAGGTTATATGGCCGTATGGGGTTCCGTTTTAACCGGGTGAAAATGCTGTCCATAATCCCCTGACCATAATCACGGCGAAGCTTGGTGGTCATAAAAAATCCCAACTGGTAATACCCCGGCGTATTGTCTTTTTGCGAACCAAGAAAGTTTTTTGAGTAAGAGTATTTTTTACCACTTAGTGTATTTGTTCGAAAAAATAAGGGCCAGCTGGGTAGTCGTCCACGCCCTGCTTTAGTGAGTGCTGTTTCAATCCCAACAGCATCTCCTTCATAAAACCAGGGGGGGAGCGTAACACCAAAAATGGCCAGACCCAGACCCTCCAAAAATGGGCGTCTTAGATGTCCGGTGAGTTTGTCAAATTGTACTACATGCCTAAGCTCATGAACTGCTAAACTATTTAACCAATCCTGGTAATCAAACTCCTGGGGTGGGGTGGTAAAGAATTCTGACCGGCGGGGTGCAAGCTGTACAAATCCATTAGATGAAGTACTCTGATT
>DASWTL010000098.1:0-1689 GCA_036402155.1 Sphingobacteriaceae bacterium
TCTTTGTAGTAGTTTCATGGATGCATTTTTAATTAATTCTTAAAATGGAAAAAACGCTAATATTGTTATTTCTGGCCATCTCGTTTCTGGCTTGTAACAATCCCAAACACACCGTCGATCAACATCAGGCCACGAATACAGAAAATCATGATGAACATGACAGTGAGTTGGCTCTGAACAACGGTGCGAAGTGGCAGGCGGATGAAAGTACCCGCAATCATGCCTCAAAACTAAATAACAAGATTGCTGAATTTAACAAGATGCAGAATACCGCTGTTGCAGATTATCAGACATTTGGTAATGAAGTGCAGAAAGAACTTAACAGCCTGGTAAGTGATTGTAAGATGAAAGGTCCTGATCATGATGCACTCCATCTTTGGCTTGAGCCTGTTCTGCAAACTACAAAAGAATTAAAGGGAGTAGATTCAGAAGAGCAGGGAAAACAAACTGTTCAGGAACTTACAGAACAAGTTGAAAAGTTCAATCAATATTTTAACTGATGGTCATCAATTCACAAACAAAAATCGCAGCGTTAATAAAGCATCATCCGGAGGCTTTAGAGGCTATTATTACTTTAAGCCCTGATTTTAAAAAGCTTCGAAACCCAATTTTACGCAAGCTTATGGCGGGGAGAACCAGTATTGCCATGGCATCGAAAATTGGCGGATGTACTCCGCAGGATTTTTTCGATAAGCTAAAGCCATATGGTTTTGAAGCAGAAAATCTGCCGGAAACGGAAGAAGAAGTTCTTACGGCAAAATCACCTCTTCCGGAATTCATCAAAGAATTACAGGAGACACATGTTGTACCTCTTGACGTTCGGGCTATGCTGGCCGGAGGTAATGATCCGCTAAAGCTTATTCAGCAAACCGTAAAAGAGTTGAAAGAAGGTCAGGTATTAAAGATCATAAATACGTTTGAACCAACACCATTAATAAAGCTTTTAGGAAATCAGGGGTTTCAGTCGTACACAGATATAATAGAAAACGATCATATTGAAACTTATTTTTATAAAACTACGCCCGATGGAGAGATACAACTGGAAGCAAAGGCGGATAAAAGTAATGACTGGGATGAAATTATAAAAAGGTATGAACTACAGCAGTTAGATGTGCGGCCTTTGGAAATGCCTATGCCAATGATAACTATCCTTGAGTCGCTGGAGAAATTAGCTCCCGGTACAGCCCTGTATGTAACCCATAAGCGTGTCCCGGTATTTTTGCTCACCGAGCTCAAGGATAGAAAGTTTGATTATCGTATTAAAGAAATAACTGACGGCGAGGTGCATCTTCTGATTTTTAAGAACTAAATGTTTCAGACTACTTCAAATACCGAATTACAAAAAACTACATCATATAAAGTGGTGCTGCCGTTCTATGTATATGGCGCCTTATCTTTTTTATTGGCATGTGTGTTATTACTAATTAACACCAGTGTTATACATCAGCATTATTTTCAACCGCAAACACTTGCTATAACCCATCTTATGGCGCTTGGCTGGGGCACCATGATTATTCTTGGAGCCAGTCATCAGTTATTGCCCGTGTTAATTGAAGGAAAATTAAGCAGCGATGCACTAGCGTGGTGGTCATTTCTTTTCGCTGCTTTGGGCATTCCTTTCCTGGTCGTCGGATTTTATCTGTTCCATACGGGATGGCTTTTGCAGGCGGGTGGTATTCTGGTAAATGC
>DASWTL010000099.1:0-4614 GCA_036402155.1 Sphingobacteriaceae bacterium
AGCAGTGATAAAGTTTTCCAACAGGCAGAAGCTGAATACCGGGGGCAGCAGGTATTGGTCAGTTCACTAGCCGAAAAACTCAAGCTGGCTGCCATTAGTCCCCGAAGCATAACTGCCACTAAAATATCGCGGAGTGTGAACATCTACTCTCCAATCAATGGCTTTGTTTCCGAAGTAAATGTTAATATCGGCCAATACGTATCCCCAACAGAAGTCCTTTTTGAGCTGGTGAATCCTACCAATGTTCACCTGGCGCTAAAGGTTTATGAAAAGGATCTGGATAAATTGTATACCGGACAAAAACTTATCGCATATACCAACAACAGCCCGGCTAAAAAATTAACTGCCTCCATATCACTGATCGGTCACGACCTTTCTGCGGAAAGAAGCGCTGATGTCCATTGCCATCTTGAAACTTATGATAAAACGCTGGCGCCAGGTACGTATATGAATGCCGAAGTTCAGATAAAAAGCACAGTCACAATGGCCATTCCTTCCGCTGGAGTGGTACAATATGAGGGCAGGCAGTTCGTATTTCTGAGCAAGAACGAAAAAACATTTAAGATGATCGAAGTAAATGCCGGCGAGAATGACAATGGATATACAGCAGTATCGCTTCCTGAAAAAAGCAATCTGAAGAATGAACAATTTGTATTAAACGGTGCATATTCCCTACTAATGATGATGAAAAATAAAGAAATGTAGAGAGGTTGTATGCCAGGCGTGAGACTTTCATATCAGGCGAGAAAAGACCAGAAAACGTTCCGAAATCTCTAACCAATGCTGCAAAAACTACCGGAAAGGACTAAAAATACCCTGACCTACTTCTTTTTGCCGAAATATGTCAAAACAGACCAGAAAGAACAAGAAAGTGTCATAAAGCAACCGAAAGTAACAGAAAATGACGAAAAATATCAGAAGCGACAGAAAGTAACGAAAAATACCGAAATGTGTCAGGAAGTACCAGACAGTGTCAGAAAAAGCCACAAATCGACAAAAAGTAACGGAATTACCTAAATGTGTCAGGAAGTATCAGAAAGTGTTAGAAAGCGACAAACAGTAACAGAAAGTACCGCGAAGTGACACAAAGTAACTGAAAGTAACATACATTCCGAAATGTGTTAGAAAGTGACATAAAGTAACACAAAATACCGAAATGTGTCAGAAAGAGCTAGAAAGCGACAAGAAGTAACAGAAATTACCACAAAGTGTCAAAAAGTGACAGATTAGATCTCATAACTAATGTAAAATATCGCCAGACAGGCTGTACCTATTATTTTGAATCGAAGAACGACGGGTTGGGATGAATAGCTCTGAGATGTAGATTCACTTCAAAGCTGGGCGATTTGGTTTAATTATTTTGGACATACCCTGGCCGGAACTACCAAACCTTTCAGTAATAATCGAAAAATGGCTAAAACTGCCGTTCTCTACCGGTTTTTACCATAGTTGGACGAAAAGTGTCAGGAAGTACCAGAAGTATCGCAAATTATCAGAAAGTGACAGAAAACACGGCAAGCGTCGCAATGAATCATAAAATATCAGAAATATCGCAAAATGCCAGAAAGTGACAAAAAATAACAAAAAGTGTCGTAAAGTAGCAGAAAATATCAGGTAGCAACAAAAATTACCGCAAAGTGTCAAAAGGTGACAGAAAATAACAAAAAGAAGCAGAATTGGCCAGATCGGAGATTTTAGATCTTATTGC
Organism: Sphingobacteriaceae bacterium; assembly: GCA_036402155.1. Taxonomy (GTDB): domain Bacteria; phylum Bacteroidota; class Bacteroidia; order Sphingobacteriales; family Sphingobacteriaceae; genus DASWTL01. The sequence continues at coordinate 1,709 of DASWTL010000099.1, forward strand.
TAACGATACATATCGATAGATTGGCCGCCGCCTGATTTATTAGAACCTGAAAACAACGATGGGTTGGGATGGATAACTTTGGAATCAAAAGGCACAAGTACTTCTCCGGCAGCAACTTTCTTCACAAAGTCAGGATTAGACAGTGCATATTTTCCAATAGACAAAAAGTCTGCCTGGTTTGTATTCAATAACTGTTGAGCTAATGCCAGATCATGTAATTTCCCATTGGCAACTACCGGACAGCTTAAAATTTCTTTCGCAAGTCCTGTGAGCGTAGTGCCATCGTCGTAAATGCATTCTACCAGCCAACCAAAGTGCTCGGCTGCTATATGCAGGTAGTCTGGTGCTATAACTTTTATTTCCTCCATAATGGCCCGGGCTGCCTTGCTTCCACCCTCCCATCTGTAGGTCAAATTATTAACCTTTCCTTCAGAAATTCTTAAGCCAATAACGAACCCCGCAGGCATCTTATCCCTTATCCCATCCACAATTTCCTTGATTATTCGTAAGCGGTTTTTAACGGTTCCACCGTAGTGGTCTTTACGCAGATTCAGGTATGGGGTTATAAACTGATCTAACAGATATCCATTTGCAGCATGCAGTTCTATCCCATCAAATCCAGCCTCCACGGCATTCATAGCAGCGTTTACAAACCCGTCAACAGCCCGTCGGATATCTTGAACGGTCATCTCATCCGGTACCGGGAAAGAGCCTGTATTCCCATATCCGGTTAATCCTTCACCTAACGGGATAATCCTGGATGGCGCTTTGGTTGTTTTTAAAGCTTGTGATATAGAACCAGCATGCATAAGCTGAGCTATAATTACTGTAGCATATTGATGGATACTATCCGTTATATCCCGCCAGGCATTAGTTTGCTGCTTACTTATTATTCCCGGCTGGTGAGGGTATGATCTGGAGTAAAATTCATCGGTATACAACCCCTCTGTAATGATCGCTCCAAAGCCTCCTTCTGCAAAGCTAGTATAGTAAGAACACATTTCGGGAGATGGTACACCGTTTAAATCAGCGCTTACCCGAGACATGGGAGCTACAAAAAAACGGTTATTTATTACCGTTTGATTAATTGTTGTGATATCAAAAAAAGTTTTCATTGTATTATCAATTGTTACAATGCAAACTTCGCCGGTCCGGGCCTGAAAAAACTTGAACTAGTTTATTGTTTTAGATCTTTTTAAGTGTCTTACTGAAGTATTCAGGCGTTACTCCCAGGTAGGCTGCAACCCGCTTATTAGATAGCCGGCCCTGCAGCCGAGGATATTTCTTATAAAAGTCCAGGATCTTTTTATCAGCGTTGGTGGAAAAATGTTGCACCAGTCTATCCTGAAGGGCAATTGCAGCTCTGCCATTCATTATTCTGAAAAATCTCTCGAAAGCGGGAATTTTATGATACAACTTTTCAAGGTCCTCCCTGGTGATTTGCAGAAGTACAGAATCCTCCAGGGCCTGAATTTCAAGCGTGGAGCCCTGACCCATACTGAAGCTTTTAAAATCTCCTGCCCACCAGTCTTCGTGGGGGAAGTACAAAACAAATTCCTTCCCCGAATCATCAATTATGGCAGTTTGAAAGAGCCCGCTGACGATATACGACTCGTGAATACAGCGTTGAAATGGCTGTATTAAATATTCCTTTTTAGCAATATATTTTACCGAAACGTGGGATTTAATATACTCAAGGTCTACATTACTTAAAGAAACTATTTTTTGTAAATGAGTATTCAGACGAGAGAAATAATGTTCTTTTTCCATCAGTAGATATGAGCAATGCAAACTTACCTGAAATTAAAGAGTTTTTTACCCATGAGGACAAGTGTGACTGGCTGAACTGCGAAGAAGAGTTCACCAATTACGAAAGTATGGAGGCGCGACCGAAAGTTAACTGGCATAATTTTAAGCTTGTGAATAAGAACTTAAAGATATCATATACCTGCACTAACTAATCAAATACAGAGAGTTGTGGTTGCAGGATTTACCATAACCACGAAAGGGACACTTCAGAATTTTTTAATTATTAAAGGAATTGTTTACGGCTGTGATGAGGAAGTTCTTCCACTTTTAACAATTCCAACATAATGGCTCTGCTATACAAAACGGATTATAAATGGATCAGGAATTTGAATACTCGGTAACTTTGGTCATTGTCGGGTGGCAGGATTAGCTTCCCTGATCCTGAATAGTGGGGCGTTGCAATCCCAAGTCAATAACTTCCTCGTACCTCGAAGCTGGCTTTGTTGTTTTTGCTTCGCCTTTCAAGCCAAATGGCTTGAGGCTGTGCACAAACCTATGAATCCAAGGGGCGCTAAAACTGCACAAACATAAAAAAGGAAAATAAACAACACTGTCCTAAAAATGGGGAGGTTACACGAGCGTGTATGAATAACTTTTCCTGAGTATATTTTTTGGATTATATTTGTTTGAGTATTCTAAGTGTTTAAGTCGGATAAGAGCGGCCCATTCTTCGAAAAGCAACCCGACTGAGACCAAGTCATACAAATGAAAAGTTATTCCTTCGATGCAACCATAGAAATAATTGGGATTAATCCATACGTGCGGGTTCCGGAAATTGTTTTGACTGAAATTTTTAGTCAAGCTGGTAAAAACAAAGGACATATTCCAGTTGCTGGAACTGTAAACAATCTTTCTTACCAACAAACCTTACTTAAGTACAGTGGTATTTGGCGACTTTATATTAATGCATTAATGCTTAAAAATTCTCCTAAGCGTATTGGAGAAACCATTAAAGTGACTATTGAATTTGACCCATCGGATAGAACGATAAAACCACATCCTAAGTTAGTTGAAGCATTAGAAATTAACTTAGAAGCAAAATCTAAATTTGATAATCTCAACCCTTCAGCGCAAAAAGAGATGGTCAGATACATCTC
>DASWTL010000100.1:0-15258 GCA_036402155.1 Sphingobacteriaceae bacterium
CTTTAACAGTATTGCTAAAATAGATGAGGGTATTGAAACTCAGAATGCCGTTACGTTAACTTATAAATCAAACAAACCATGGTTTGTTAATGTAAACGCTTTAACTGCTGACTTCACCGGCAGTTCTCCAACCCCAATGCCGGCATCTGTTGTTCAGTACAAACTTAACGGAGCACCTTCATATTCAACTCTATCTTCAACTCCTGCATCATTAAGCGGCACTACTGCTGCAAAAAATGCCAGAGGGACTGCTACCATCGGCGTTGATTATAAAGTTAACCCGGGCTACTCATATGCCCCGGCTCAGGATTACGGTCTGACTATCGTTTATACTATAAGTAATCTATAAGATTAACATTTTAACTGTTGTATATAAAAACCGGCTTTACGCCGGTTTTTTTGTACCTGTACATTTTTAAAAAATCCTTTTGTGACATCATGTGATACTCATTGATGTTTATAAAATACCCCTCTGATAAAAATAAATTAATTTTTAGCCCAAATATTCTCAGGATGATATATTTGCAGTAAACCTTCACAGAATGACGAATAATATTATCCAGAAGTTCAAAGAAAAATTCAACGCAGAACCTTCAGTTTTCAGATCACCTGGCAGAGTAAACCTAATTGGAGAGCATACCGATTATAATGACGGATTTGTATTGCCTGCTGCAATCGATAAACAGCTTATTTTTGCAATTGCGCCAAACCAGATTAACAAATGCCGCATATATTCTTATGATCTTGATGAACACGCTGAATTTTCACTGGATGATGTGAAGCCATCTGACAAGGACTGGTTAAATTATCTTCTGGGAGTAGTAGCACAGTTTCAGAAAGCATCCCTTCCTTTAAAAAGTTTTGATGTAGTTTATGGAGGCAATATACCGATTGGCGCCGGAGTTTCATCTTCAGCAGCAGTGGAATGTGGACTGGCATATAGTTTAAATGAAATTTTCAGTTTGAATGTTGAAAAATTCACTCTGGCTAAAATGGCGCAAAAAGCAGAACATGAGTACGCTCATGTCATGTGCGGGATAATGGATCAATTTGCAAATCTTTTCGGCAAGAAGAACCATGTGGTGAGGCTTGATTGCCGATCATTGGAATATGAGTATTATAATTTTGATATAAGCGCCTATCGCGTAATATTATGTGATACCGCAGTAAAACATTCATTGGCGTCTTCTGAATACAATACCCGTCGAAAAGAATGTGAAGAGGGTGTCCGGGTATTACAAAATTATTCACCTGGCATTAAAAGCCTGCGAGACGTAAGTATTGAACTACTTGAAGGTCATAAAGATGAGCTATCCGAAAAAGTATACAAACGCTGCAGTTATGTAGTTAATGAGATCAGGAGAGTACAGGAAGCATGTGAAGATCTGCAAAATGGCGATCTGATAGCATTCGGACAGAAAATGTTTGAAACACATCACGGCCTTCAGCATGATTATGAAGTAAGCTGCGATGAGCTCGATTTCCTTGCTGATGAAGCAAAAAAGAACTCGTCAGTGATTGGCGCCCGTATGATGGGCGGCGGTTTTGGCGGATGTACTATAAACCTGGTAAAACTTGAAAATGTGGATTCATTTATAACCGAAATGAGTTCAGCCTATAAAAAGAAATTCAACATTGACCTTAAAACTTATATAACTGAGATCGTTGATGGAACAAGTGCCGTAAATTAACGGTTCCTGAAATGCCTTCCTAATGTTTCATCATCAAGGAAAGGCCGCCATTGCTTTATAAGTTCTTTATATGCTTCTCCAACCGGGCGAATCTTCCGGTTGAGATCATATAAACCCAGCTCATTTATTACATAATCGTCATTTCTGAGTGCAGAGTCCCAATCCATCTGATCAGTAAGACTATACCAGGTAAATCCAACGATGGGCACACCATCATGTCTAAGCTTGCGAACATTAGCCCATTGCCGCTGAAGCCAGCTAACAGATCCGGGTTCACGCATGTTCGTCTCGGTATGCATAACCGGTAATTTATACCGTTGGTAATATTGGTGTGTGATCACATAATATCCAAAAATATCGCCGGATGCCGAGGTAGTTCCATCTTCATGTACCATATGTTCATTGGTTACATAATAATCATTGCCCATAATACAGTAGGCTTTGATCTCATTATTTGCAAACCAATTATATTCCTCTTTGGTCATTCCGTTTTCCATCAGATACTCATACATGATCACACTCACCGGATATCCGTAACTCAAATCAAGTGATAAGAACCGTTTGCGATTTAAAAAAGTGGCCAGAGCATCACATTCAGGTGTTTCGGGATGAAAATATTCAGAAGATTCGCTTTGTATAAATGTAGTATCCGGCTGAACCTCATGGATGGCATGCATAGCCAGAACATTAGCCTTACATAAGTTTTTAAGCGCTGTTACAAACGACCGGTCATCCGCTTTGCACTCATTCCACCAGCCATATTGAGCTGAAAAAACTGCAGCGATAAAAATTTCATTAATCGGAGTATAGAGTTTAATATACGGGTATCGCCTTGCAAAGGCGCCGGCATATTCACGGAAATATTCCGGAAAATCTTCGTTCTGAAAATCTCCTAACCAATCCGGCAACCCAAAATGGCATAGATCGACAATGGGTGTAATACCCTTTTGCTGCATGTAATTGTATACTTCATCAGAAAAACTCCAATCATATTGCCCCGGACCTGTATGAATTTTATAGTAGGGAGCTCCATATCTTAAAAACTGTATATCAAGTTCTTTTAAAAGGTCAAAATCTTCCTTCCAATGTTTATAATGCCCGCACTTTTCCATTTCATCAATACGCTTCTTAGAACCATCGGGAAGGGTAATCATGGGATAACTGTTTTCTATCCCGGTAGCAAACATAAACTTGGTCTTCATCATAAATCAACGAGTATCATTATTCTTATTATATATCAGGCAGTATATTTTTTTCAAAAGGCTGGCATTACCGGTTAGCATTTAAGGTTAATCTCCGGATTTACTCAATTCCGTTTTTGCTATTGACATAATCGGTTTCTAACTTCTAACTTATTTTTAAATACCATTAAGTTTTAAAAGTGTTTTGATAAAGGTTTTTAAAGCGATAAGGTCATTTGGTTTCAATAAAACGCTCTCAAGTCATGCCCTTAGTATTTAGAATATCTGCTGGCAAGAATTTTCACCGACAAATTTGCTCCGTTTACCGGGAAGTTATATCCTGTTGCCAGAAATACATATCATTTATTTAAAACAGATAGTACATTTGATTAAAATATAAATGCATGGATAATTTCAGACGTTCAGAAAATAAATCAGGAAAGGTCCTGGCGGGCTTTATTCTGTTAGCGATAGGCGGTGTTCTTCTTCTTAGGAACTTTGGTTTCTTTTTCCCAAGCTGGATCATCAGCTGGCCAATGGCCTTTATTGCCATCGGGCTTTATATCGGATCAAAAACTAATTTCCGAAATGCCGGGGCTTATATCTTCCTGCTTATCGGAGGTATTTTTTTAATTCAGCGACTTTTTCAGGACATTGAAATAAAGTCTTTCTTTTTCCCGATCCTCTTTATTGCCGGGGGCTTATGGATAATTTTTGGAAGAAGAAACAAAAAATTCAAAAACAACCTTGATTGGGATAAACGAATTGATGTTGAAGCAGCTGATCCAGTTGATAGCGAAAAACAACCCCTTAATTATTCTGGAGATGACTGGATCGATTCAGTGTCTGTATTTGGCGGAATAAAAAGGAATATCATGTCTAAAGACTTCAAAGGTGGTGATATAGTCAACATTTTTGGTGGTGCAGAAATTAACCTGATGCAGGCGGACTTTAACCAGCCGGCAATACTGGATGTTACCCAGATTTTTGGAGGGACAAAAATCATGCTGCCGCCCCATTGGATAGTACAATCGGAAATGGCCGCTATTTTTGGAGGAATAGAAGATAAACGTCCTCATCAAATTAGTACTGAAAACACCAATAAGATCATTATTATAAAAGGGACATCGATATTTGGCGGGATAAGCATTGTAAGTTATTAATTTTCTTACTCCTGCATCATGGCAACTTCGCTATTATCAACCACCAGGTTTCGTATTCTATTCCCATTAGCCACTATTATCTGGGCAGTAATGCAGGGTGGAATAGTCTACTGGTTTGGGTTTGACCTCACTATCAGTCTGGTTGATGGCGGTGTTTCTGCTGCATTGCTTGCTTTAGCGTGTATACTTATCAGTAATATATTTCGGTTCCACCAGCCTACAGAACGCAGATATCTGTATGTTTTAGCGCCGGGGATTATTTTAGCCGTTCTGGTAACATGGGCACAAAGTTACCTTTTGGAATATATTTTCCCCGAGGGCATCAGCTATGCTGGATTCCTTTTCAGATCATTACCAATACGTTTCTGCTTCGCTCTTCTTGTTTTCGCATGGATGGCACTACTAAGTGTTTTATGGTATACTCAACAGGAACAACACGAAAATGAGCAAAGAAAAAGGGATGCAGAAAAACTGGCGAGAGATGCAGAATTGTACAACTTAAGGCAGCAACTGCAACCGCACTTTCTGTTTAACAGCCTTAATTCCATCACAGCGTTAATAGGAAGCCGGCCGGAGGAAGCCAGAAAGATGATTCACCAACTTTCTGATTTCCTGCGGGGCACAATAAATAAAGATCAGCAACCGGTTACCCTTGCTGATGAATTAGAGCATCTTCAATTATACCTGGATATTGAAAAAGTCCGCTTTGGGCACCGCCTGGAAACCAGGATAGAAACAGGTGATGAATGCCGTGCTTTGATGATGCCCCCCATGTTATTACAACCCATTGTAGAGAATGCCATAAAATTTGGCTTATACGACACAACAGGTACGGTTATCATCACGGTTGAAGCAAAATGCATTAACAACGAACTGTGCATTTACATTCAAAACCCATTCGACCCCCAAACCACCCGGCCAAAACATGGAACCGGCTTTGGTTTAAGCGGAGTAAAAAGAAGACTTTATCTTTTATTTGCACGTACCGACTTATTGCAAACTACTTCTGATAAACATATATTTACCACAACGGTAAAAATTCCGCAAAAATAATGCGCGTAATATTAATTGATGATGAACCCCTGGCCCGCTCTGTAGTACGGGAATATCTTTCTGCATGGGTAGATATCGAAATTGTTGCTGAGTGCGATGACGGATTTCAGGGCGTAAAAGCTATTATGCAACATCAGCCGGATCTGATTATCCTCGACATCCAGATGCCAAAGATAAACGGCTTTGAAATGCTTGAACTTCTTGATCATAAGCCCGATGTTATTTTTGCAACTGCGTTTGACGAATATGCCTTAAAAGCATTTGAAGCGCATGCTGTGGATTATTTGCTAAAGCCGTTTACACGGGAGCGGTTCGACAAAGCTATCCAAAAATGGATGGATCACCAGCACTCATCTATTGTAAGACAAAGGACACAGAAACTGATTGAAGATGTGGCCCAAACCGCCCAGCATGACCGGGTAGTAGTAAAAACGGGTACAAAAATTACGATTATTCCGGTTGACGATATTATCTACCTCGAGGCAGATGATGATTATGTTAATATACATACAGCGCACGCATCTTTTTTAAAGAACAAAACGATGTCCTTTTTTGAACAGACACTCAGACCTGATCAGTTTGTAAGAGTTCACCGTTCATATATTATCCGGATCCAGGAAATTACCCGCATTGACCCGTACGAGAAGGATTCACATCTGGCGATCTTGCGTTCGGGTGCTAAAATCCCTGTTAGTAAAACTGGGTATTCTAAATTAAGACAAGTTTTGGGGCTTTGAGGCATTATTTTGTTTATAGTGCTGCGTCTAAAGTTGATAGTCCACAGGCGATTGACTTTAGTCCATGGTCCGAACTGACACTTCCGTGCCCGCTACTGCAACAAAAGCACCCTCCACGCATCAGCCACATTGCCGGTATCCAGGTATTCTTTTGCTTTGAGATGTAAAAGGGTAGTACGGGTAGTAGCATCTCCTATCGTAGCATCCATAATTTCCTTGATATGGGGCTCATTCTTCATAGTTTCAATTTCTGCATCAGCAGGCAGCTCTTCGACATTTGCCAACTGGCCCAGGTCGTTTCCTGTCAGGATAGTTGAATTTTTTATATTTAAAGGCAGCGCATCAAAACCTATACCCAGAGTAACTAAAGGTTTAGCGACCTTAAATAAGTTATCTTTTGTTATCCGGCAATACCAATCGCCACCCAACCGTGCAACAAGATCTATTTTTGCCTGGTCAATCTTATTATTTTCATCGAGAATGCTTTCCCGTATATGAATAAGCCTAATGTCAGCAAGAATTAGATTGCCGGCACCCGGTGTTTCTCCAAGACTGATCACATCCCTTACTGTACATTCTAATTGAACGGGCGACTCGGCTACACGTGGTGGCCTGACCAAATCTGATGCTAATGGTGTGAATCCGGCTTTAACGAATTCATTAACTCCCTTCGCATATTCCGAACTGGCAAGCGATGTTTGCTGTACCATATCATAATTAACCATATTAATCACACACTCCGGCACTTCAAGTATGTTTTCAAGTGTATGTTTTGTAGTATTATTTCTCGCCCGACGAGAGGGGGAAAATACACAAAGCGGAGGGTTGGTACTAAACAGGTTAAAAAAGCTAAAGGGACTCAGATTTACATTTCCTTCTTTATCAATAGTTGATGCAAAACAAATGGGACGAGGTGCAATAGCATACTGCAAATAATTTTGAATTTCCAATGGCCCCAGATCTGCAGCGTTTAAAGTAAGCATAGCATTAATTTTCAACTAAAATTTTACAGTTCTCCAGAACAATCCCCCTGGCAGTATTATTTTTTCTTCCTTTTCAGAATGGAAAAATCCGTATCCGCCTTCCTGATAGTATTACTTAGCCGCCCCAAGCCGGTGATTTCCATTTCAACCACATCACCAGGCTGCAGCCATTGCTGCTTATAATCAGGATTATTCAATAAGCCGGTACCATTTAATTCAAGGAAACATCCTGTTCCAACTGTTCCTGATCCTAAAACATCACCAGGTAGAATATCAACTCCATAAGCGCATCGCTCTAATATTTCGGCAAAGGTCCAGTCCATATCGCCCATTGAGCCTAATGACACTTTCACTCCATTAACCCAGCACGACATTTGCAAATTATAGCAGTTTCCCACATGGCCAGGCTTTGGGTCGATTTTATAAGTTTCCAGTTCATCCGGGGTTACCAACCAGGGCCCGATAATAGTTGAAAAATCTTTCCCTTTTGCAGGACCAAGATTTAAAAGCATTTCTTCCATCTGCAGTGTTCTGGCACTCATATCATTCATGATGGTATAGCCAGCAATATATTCATCAGCCTCTTCTGCACGTATATTTCGTCCTTTTTTACCTACTACAATAGCTACTTCAAGTTCAAAATCAAGCTTCTCAAAATGGTCGGGCATACATTCTACGTCACCAGGCCCCTGTATGGCATTATGATTTGTAAAATAGAAGATGGGATACTGATCAAATTCAGGTATCATATCAACACGGCGGTTTCTTCTGGCTGCTGCCACATGCTGGCGGAATGCATAACCATCACGACAGGAAGTTGGGTGAGGAACCGGTGCAAGCAATTCATAAAAAACTTCTTCCTTTGCTTTTCTTTGTTGTGAAACTATTTGGTGGTTAATGTTCTTAGCCCGCTCCATTAATTCCTCCCCTCCTTCCAAAAACGCTATCATATTATCAGGCAGGAGTTGATCACATGAGTTCAGATTATAAATGTGTCCATTTATAAAAATACCCAGATGCTCGCGGTCTTCGGTTTTATAAGAAACTAATTTCATAAATATTCAATTGGGTAATTTTAAAACTAATAAAAAGGAAGCCATTCGAACTAATACACCTTCCAACTGTTTTAAAAACAGATCTCTCCTCGTATTGATTTAATTAGTAACACATAAGTAATTATTGTTATGCCAATCTATCATACCTTAGGAACTATACCAAAAAAAAGGCACACTGTTTTCCGTAAACCGAATGGTGATCTGTATGCCGAGGAGTTAGTTTCTACCGAAGGGTTCTCAAGTCTTTACTCTCTGGTTTATCATACGTATCCCCCTACCCTGGTTAAAGAGCTTGGTAAACCTTATTCTGTTGAACCAAAAATAGCCCGTGAAAAGCATCTTCGTCACACCAGTTTGCTGGGTTTTAATATTAAGCCTGAGAATGATTACCTGGAAAGCCGTAAACCTGTACTAGTGAATTCAGACCTGCATATTTCCCTGGCTGCACCCCAAAAATCAATGACTGATTATTTCTACAAAAACAGTCAGGCTGATGAGGTAATTTTTGTTCATGTTGGTTCGGGGATTTTAAAAACAGGTTTCGGCCAGATCCGCTTTGAGTACGGTGATTACCTTGTTGTACCGAGAGGAACAATATATCAGTTTGAGTTCGATACAGAAGACAACAGGCTTTTTATTGTGGAAAGCTTCAGTCCGATACGTACTCCAAAGCGCTACCGTAATCAATACGGACAGCTAATGGAGCATTCCCCATTTTGCGAACGCGATATAAAGCGACCATCTGAACTGAAAACTTTTGACCAGAAAGGAGATTTTAAAATCCTGATCAAAAAGCAGGATATTATTTACCCCTATATTTATGGAACGCATCCTTTCGACTTTATTGGCTGGGACGGTTTCCATTATCCATGGGCATTTTCAATTCATAATTTTGAGCCGATAACCGGGCGTATACACCAGCCTCCACCTGTACATCAAACTTTTGAAGGTAACAACTTCGTTACCTGTTCATTCTGTCCGCGTAAATATGATTATCACCCCTTAGCCATACCCGCACCGTATAATCACAGTAACGTAGATAGCGATGAGGTGCTTTATTATGTTGATGGGGACTTTATGAGCAGGAAAAGTGTAGTCAAAGGTCAGATCACCCTGCATCCCGGTGGTATCCCGCACGGCCCTCATCCGGGTACGGTAGAAAAATCAATAGGCAAGGAATCCACGGAAGAGCTAGCCGTAATGATTGATCCTTTCAGGCCGCTTATGCTTACCGAAGATGCTTTAAAGATTGAAGATGAAAGCTATCATAAAAGCTGGCAGGAAAATATAGAGTGATGAGTTAATAGTTATAAGATCGCGATAGAAAGTTAAATAAACTAATCCCGGATATGGAACAATCAACAATCGAAGTAAATGACACGCATTCACATGATTTCCTTCCGTTGAATGGAACCGATTATATTGAATTATACGTAGGTAACGCAAAGCAGGCTGCTTATTATTATAAAACCGCGTTTGGCTTTCAAAGCCTTGCTTATGCAGGCCCGGAAACTGGTATGAAAGGGGTCGCATCATATGTGCTGGTGCAGAATAAAATAAAACTGGTGCTTACTACTCCGTTAAAACAAGACAATGAAATTACTGAACATATCAGAAAACATGGAGATGGGGTGAAGATACTGGCACTATGGGTTGATGATGCCTACAAAGCGTTTGAAGAAACATCAAAACGGGGTGCAAAACCCTATATGTCCCCTGAAACTCTTACCGATGAATTCGGAACTTTACGAAGAAGCGGAATATACACCTATGGTGAAACCGTTCATTTATTTATTGAACGTAAAGATTATAATGGTCCGTTTATGCCGGGATACCGCAAATGGGAAACCCACTATAATCCAGCATCCACCGGATTAATTCATGTAGATCACTGTGTAGGAAATGTGGGATGGAACCAAATGGATAAATGGGTCAAATTCTACGAAGACGTAATGGGGTTTCGTAACATCCTGACTTTTGACGATAAACAAATCTCTACAGAATATTCAGCCTTAATGAGTAAAGTTATGAGCAATGGCAACGGATATGTAAAATTCCCCATCAATGAGCCTGCCGAAGGGAAGAAGAAATCGCAGGTGGAGGAATATCTTGATTTTTATGGCGATGAAGGAGTGCAACACATAGCTATCGCTACAGATAACATTATAGATACCGTAACCCAATTACAAACCCGCGGGGTAGAATTCCTGAGTGTACCTGTTAATTATTACGACAACCTGCTTACGCGTGTTGGAAGAATAGATGAAGACGTACAACGCTTAAAAACTCTGGGAATATTGGTGGACCGTGATGAAGAAGGTTATTTATTGCAGATATTCACCAAACCAGTTGAAGACAGGCCTACGCTTTTCTTTGAAATTATACAACGTAAAGGGGCAAGATCTTTCGGTGCAGGCAACTTCAAAGCATTATTTGAAGCTTTAGAACGAGAGCAGGCTGCAAGAGGAAATCTATAGCATCACAAATAAACCTCTTAATTACACGGTTTATGCGGAAATAAACTGTTGTGAAAATTTGCTTGGCTAATAATAAAGACTATAAAAAAGTTCATAATTTACATATCTTTATAGCTCAAGTTGTATACTCAAGTTGTACAAGCAAATTCATTGTAGAGCTTATTAAATTACACGTTGTTAGAATTTACTTTAATAAGAAGTTTATAAAAATGACAGCTTTAATATATCCTTCCATCCTCATTGAAGTGATGTAATCAGTAATGAAAAAGTCACTTCTATTACTCCTTTTAACATTTTTTATTTTACATGCTTCAGCCCAGCAGGAATTAAGATATGCAGAGAGTTCAAATTCTCTTTTATGGGAGATTAGCGGAAATAACTTAAAAGAACCATCCTATATTTTTGGCACCTATCATTTTGCAGGAAGATCTTATCTGGATACTCTCCCGGTTATCAACAAAGTTTTTCAGCAAGCCAAAATTGTAGTTGGCGAGATCAGCATGGGAAATGAAATTCTATTAAATGCACAACTTGAACCTCATATGAAGATGAGTGATAATAAACTTGACAAATTATTATCAGCTTCAGAATATGAAATGGTAAATAAATATTTAATAAAAATCAGCAATGGCTTACATCTGAACATGTTCAATTCTAAAAAGCCTGCAGCAATACAGCTGTTGCTGATGCGATATACCGCACCTGTGAAACTCGCTGAAAAAGAACAGTTAATGGACCTGTATTTTCAAGATCAAGGTGAAAAGTTAAAAAAAGAGATCATTGGACTTGAGAGCATCGCTGACCAAGGCCGGTTGTTATTTGGACGTCCTGTTAAAAGGCAAAAACGGCTTTTATTAAAATTCGTTGAACAAGCTGATAAAAAGGAGGAGCAGGCTGTTGAGATGTTTGAATATTATAAATCCCAGGACCTTGAAAATTTAGAAAAAACATTTTCAAAGTATAAAGACTATACCAATAAAGAATTAAACAGTTTACTGAAAAACCGCAATATACAGTGGATGAAAAAACTTCCGGCTATTATGAGTAAAGGGAGCGCTTTTATTGCCGTTGGCGGAGGCCATCTTTTAGGAAAATACGGAATGTTAAATCTGCTGAGAAAAGCAGGGTATATCGTCAGGCCAATTGAAACTAAAAAGGCAATAATAAGCTATATGCCCTGATTCTTGCAACGCTATATGATGTTTGAAGCTTATATTTCAATAAGCTTCAAACCGTAAAAAAACCGGGGCTTAACACCTGAACCTCTATGAATGCTGTCCGGCGTGTACACCTTCCGAAAACTCTTCGGTTATTTTCCTGTTAAATGCCGGCAAATCTCCTGGATTTCTGCTGGTAACCAGCCCGTTATCGACAACAACCTCCTCATCCACCCAGTTCGCTCCAGCATTAATTAAATCCTGTTTTATAGAAGGATAAGATGTTAATTTCCGGCCCTCTACTACTCCCGCATTAATCAATGTTTGAGGTCCATGGCAAATGGCGGCAACTGGTTTACCTGCATCAAAAAACGATTTAACAAAAGAAATTGCTTCTTTATTCATCCGAAGCTTATCCGGATTCAACACACCTCCGGGTAAAAGGAGACCATCATATTCATTCGCATTAGCTTCGGAAAGCGTTCTGTCTACGGGGCATTCAATAGACCATTCATGATTCTTCATAGCCCTCACTTTATCCTTTTCGGGTGAAATAATATGCACCTGAGCTCCTGCCTCTTCCAAAGCCTGCCGTGGACTGGTCAGCTCCACCTCTTCAAATCCGCTTTCAGTAAGAATTGCAATCTTCCTGTTATTTAAATTATTCATAATAAGATGTTTTAAAGTAGACTTATATATAAATACAATACATTCATTTCTTTTATTGTTTAACTTATTTCAGCTTTTTTTAGATTTCATTCTCAGAAGAGGTGTAAAATAATATCTTTGAAAAGCTAGAATGACTCGCCCGTGAAAAAACGTATCGCAATTTTTGCTTCCGGTTCAGGTTCCAATGCCCAAAAAATCATGGAACATTTTAAAAATCATCATGATGCTGAGATCGCCATTGTGTTAACCAATAACCCGGATGCATATGTGCTTCAACGTGCTGATAATTTTGAGATCCCCACCCATGTTTTCGGCAGGCATGAATTTTATGATACGGATCATATAGTTAACATGTTGAAAAATCTGAATACCGATCTTATAGTGCTTGCAGGTTTTTTATGGCTCATCCCCGAAAATCTTCTAAAAGCATTTCCAAATAAAATCATCAATATCCATCCGGCATTACTTCCTAAATACGGTGGAAAAGGAATGTATGGCGACCGGGTTCACAAAACTATTCTTTCAAATAAAGAAGAAGAATCGGGCATTACAATCCATTTCGTGAATGAGCATTTTGATGAAGGTGAGATCATCCATCAGTCAAGATTCCGTATAGAAAAAACTGATGATCTGGAAATGATAAAATTCAAAGGTCAGCAACTGGAACATTTACATTACCCCCGCGTGGTTGAACAGCTGCTGAAAAAAATGAAAAGCAGTTCGTCCGCATAGAAAATACTTAAGTGATCTTTTCAAAGATCATTCCTCTGTTTGTTATATGATTGAATAGATTGTAATTAATTTAATTTAAAGCATTTCAAATAGCCAGTTAAACCCTATCTTTGCGGCTTCAAACTTAAATCGATGTCGCATCCTGTTAAAATCAAGAACGCCTTATTATCAGTCTATTACAAAGACAATCTGGAGCCTCTAATTCGCCAACTTCATGATTTTGGAGTTACCTTTTATTCAACCGGTGGAACAGAAAAGTTTATCAGGGACCTTGGTATTGACGTAGTAGCTGTTGAAGACCTGACAGGATATCCATCGATTTTAGGCGGACGCGTAAAAACACTCCATCCAAAAGTATTTGGCGGAATACTTTCACGGCGCAATTTACCCGAAGACAGAATTCAAACCGAGGAGTATGAAATTCCTGAATTTGATCTGGTTATTGTTGACCTGTACCCATTTGAAGAAACTGTAAAATCAGGTGCGCCCGAGCAGGACATAATTGAAAAAATCGATATCGGCGGGATATCACTTATTCGCGCTGCTGCAAAAAACTTCAATGATGTGGTGATCATTGCATCAAAGGATGATTATGCTCCGTTGGGTGAAATTTTAAAAGAGAATGCCGGATATACCACCATTAATCATCGCAAGGAATTTGCCCGGCGTGCATTTAATGTATCATCTCATTATGATACTGCTATCTTTAACTACTTCAACCAGGATAGTCCGATGCAGGTATTCAAACAAAGCGAACAACATGCACAGGTACTTCGCTATGGAGAAAACCCGCACCAGCAGGGTGTTTTTTATGGCGATCTGGATGCGATATTTGAAAAACTGAACGGTAAAGAGCTTTCTTATAATAACCTGGTTGATATTGATGCAGCTGTAGCTCTTATTGATGAATTTGAAGATCCCACATTTGCCATATTAAAACATACCAATGCTTGCGGTGTTGCGTCCAGGGATAATATTACAGATGCCTGGAAGGAAGCGCTTGCCTCTGATCCTGTATCTGCTTTCGGCGGAGTACTGATCTGCAACCGCACAATTGATAATGAAACGGCAAATGAGATCAGCAAGCTATTTTTTGAAGTACTTATTGCACCCGATTACACATCAGAAGCAGTTAATATTCTTTCAGGTAAAAAAAATCGTATCCTTTTAAAGCGGAAAAACGTTGAACTACCCAAAAAACAGTTCAAAACCTTGTTAAATGGTATTATTGAACAAGACAAGGACAGTTACATGGAAACTAAAGAACAAATGATACCCGTAACTGATCGAAAACCGACAGAACAGGAGACTAAAGACCTTATATTTGCAAATAAAATTGTGAAACATACAAAGTCAAACACAATTGTATTAACTAAAAACAGCCAGTTACTGGCCAGTGGCGTTGGTCAGACCTCACGGGTAGACGCATTAACACAGGCTATTTTAAAAGCTAAGACATTTGGTTTTGACCTTCAGGGCTCGGTTATGGCTTCAGATGCTTTCTTCCCTTTCCCGGACTGTGTGGAGATAGCGGCTGATGCAGGTGTTAAAATGATATTACAGCCTGGAGGTTCTATTAAAGATCAGGACTCTATATCTATGGCAGACAGCAAGGGAGTTGGAATGGTGACTACCGGGGTACGCCATTTTAAACATTAATATGATGGTGCCACAATAAATTCTATAAAAAAGACTTAATAAAGAAATATCTTTACTTACTTTAAAATTAACACACACACCGGATGGGTTTATTTAACTGGTTTACACAAGAGATCGCAATAGATCTGGGCACTGCAAATACCCTGATCATCCACAATGATAAAGTGGTAGTAGACGAACCCTCAATCGTCGCCTTTGACAGAATTACCAATAAAGTTATTGCAATTGGCCGTCAGGCAATGCAAATGGAAGGTAAGACCCACGAAAATATTAGAACTGTTCGTCCTCTTAAAGATGGTGTGATTGCAGACTTTAACGCTGCTGAGCACATGATCAGAGGTATGATCAAAATGATAAATAATGGTAAGGGCTGGTTTTTTCCTTCTTTGCGAATGGTAATATGTATTCCTTCAGGGATTACGGAGGTGGAAAAACGTGCTGTACGTGATTCAGCTGAAATTGCCGGCGCTAAAGAAGTATATCTTATTCATGAGCCAATGGCCGCAGCAGTGGGTATTGGAATTGATGTTGAGGAGCCCATGGGTAATATGATCATAGATATTGGCGGCGGAACAACAGAAATCGCTGTTATTGCCCTTTCGGGGATTGTTTGCGATCAATCTATCCGTGTTGCAGGAGATAACTTCGATAGCGATATAGTTCAATATATTCGTCGTCAGCATAATATCATGATCGGTGAG
>DASWTL010000101.1:0-8693 GCA_036402155.1 Sphingobacteriaceae bacterium
TCCGATATTGATGTCAAATGCGTGAAGCTCTTGTGAAAACGGGAGTACCGCCAGCACCATTAATGAGGTAACAATTACAAAGTAGGGGGCCAGGTTATACAAGAATTTATCTGCTTTTTCAGGCGCGGTTAATTCTTTTGAGACCAGCTTTAGTGCATCGGCTACCGTTTGGAATAGTCCCATAGGCCCAACGCGGTTGGGCCCAAAACGCAGCTGAAAAAATGCAGCAACCCGGCGTTCCATCCAAACCAATAGCAAGCCTGCAAGTGCAAAAAATGTCAGGAAAATTACGGCGATCAGCACATTAAGTACTACTGCTGCCACCGGTGCGGCCATCACATCGAAAAGCCAACCGTGAATATTTTGTGTTATACTAAGTAGCATATTCATAATTATTATCGGTCAATATCTGGTATAACAAGGTCTAGAGTGGCCATAATGGCTACCAGATCTCCTAATTTGCATCCTTCGGCAATTTTCTTCAGAGCTGAAAGATTAGAAAATCCCGGCGACCGGAATTTCAGGCGGTAAGGGTTCTTCTTTCCATCGCTTACAATGAAAACCCCCAGTTCTCCGCGGGCAGTTTCTACACGCTGATAAAATTCGCCCTTAGGCAATTTAATCACCACATTAGTTGGGGTTTTGACATCACCTTCAGGAATGTTATCAATTAATTGTTCAATGATGGATATGGATTCCCACATTTCCTGAATCCGAACCTGGTAACGGGCAAATGTATCTCCAACATCGCTTAGCACTTCGTTAAATTGTACCCGATCATAAGCGCTATATGGATTGTGTTTCCGGTTATCACAGGAGAAGCCGGAAGCGCGGGCAACCGGACCGGTAGTTCCAAAAGAAATAGCATCTTCTCTTGACAGGAAGCCTATACCTTTCATTCGTTTCTGGAAAATTATATTACCGGTTAATAGCGTATCGTACTCAGGCAGTTTGGATTTAAAATGAGTGATGAATTCTTTGGTCCGGTTTACAAAATTCGGGTGGATATCAAACATCAGCCCGCCCGGGATGCTGTAATTCATGGTTAAACGTGCCCCGCATGTCTCTTCGAAAATATCATTGATGAGTTCACGATCACGGAAGCCATACATAAACGTGGTCAGGGCACCCACATCCATCCCCATTACACCCCACCAGAGTGTATGCGATGAAATACGTGTTAACTCTGCCAGTATTGTTCTGACTACTTTTGCACGTTCGGGAGCTTCAATGCCAAGCCCGTTTTCAACAGCCAGACATACTGCTTCGTTATTGATATGTGCCGATAAATAATCCAGACGATCAGTAAGATGCACAATTTGCTGATAGCTTTCGCGCTCACAAATTTTTTCAATGGAGCGGTGGATATAGCCTAAATCCGGTTCGATATTTTTGATGATCTCTCCATCAATTGTCAATAGGAGGCGTAGTACACCGTGCGTAGCCGGATGCTGCGGCCCCATATTGATGAAGTATTCCTGAGATTTAATGCCGGTAGTTTCGCATGCTGTTATCATCAGTTTGTTTATTTAATTATCATGTTCACTTCGTCCACATAATCTTTTCGCAGCGGATATCCTTCCCAGTCGGCAGGCATAAACAAGCGTTTCATATTTGGATGGTTATTGAATTTTATACCGAAGAAATCGAAGACTTCTCTTTCGTGAAATTCTGCGGTCCGCCATATATCAGATACAGAGTCGAGTACGGGGTTTTCACGATCAGGAGTGTTTACTCTTAAAACCAGTTTGTGTCTGTGGGTGGTAGATTCCAGGTGATATATAACACCTAATTCTAAGCCCCAATCCATTCCAGTTAAGCAGAACAGGAAATCAAATGATGTTTCCGGAGTAAGTTTTAATCGTAAGGCAAGTTCATGCAGATATTCCGGGCTTACTGTAATATTCAGAAACTGTGACTCTGCTTCTGAGCATAGTAGATCCGGGTTCCAGTAGTTGATTAAAGATTGTAATTCGACATTTGTCATAACAGTATTTTTATATGCCTTTGTCAAAGCCATCTATCGGGTTTAATTTGTGTTTCATGTTTTCCGTTCTGATCTTTTCCTGCAGCATCATCATGCCTTCGAGCAACGCTTCCGGTCTGGGCGGGCAACCTGGTACATATACATCAACCGGAATAATATGATCGGCGCCTTTTACAACCGAGTAAGAATTATAATAGAAAGGTCCGCCTGAAATTGCACATGCACCCATGGCAATAACATACTTTGGCTCAGCCATTTGATCATATAGTCTTCTTAAGGAGGGCGCCATCTTATTAACAATGGTACCCGCTATGATAATCAGATCTGCCTGTCGCGGGGAAGGCCGGGCAACTTCAAATCCAAACCTCGACCAGTCGTGCCGGGCCGCACCTGCCTGCATCATTTCAATAGCGCAGCAGCTGGTTCCGAAATATAATGGCCACAAGGAGTTGGATCGTCCCCAATTAATTATTTTATCCAGTGAGGTAATTACAATATTCCCTCCGTTCCCGCCTGGAATTACTTGTCCGGGGAAGTCTTTACCTAATTCTGTTGTTTCTATTCCCATTTTAGTGCGCGTTTTTTCCAGGCATATAGTAATCCAAGTCCCAGAATGAAAAAGAATATGAATATTTCAACTAAAGCCACCAGGCCGGTTTCTTTAAAAACAACTGCCCAGGGTACCAGAAATGCTATTTCGATGTCGAAAATGAGGAACAAAATAGCAAACAGGTAATAGCCTACTTTAAACTGAACCCAGGTTGGTCCTATTGTTTCCATGCCACACTCGTAAGGCTCTCGTTTGTTCTTATTGTCTGACTTGTGTGAGATTAAATTTGATAAGAAATTAGCTCCGGCAACCAGCACGATGCCTGCCAATAAAAATACTATAAGTGCTTCTGATCCCATTTGATGTTGTATTTAAGGTTCTGATATGGTGATATTTATATTATATTCATTAACTAGCCTTACAATGACTTCAGCGCCAGCAACCGTTCCCATCGCTCACTTATACCTGCCTCCGCTTGTAAAAGCAAACCAGCAGCATGTTCCGGATTTTGACGGGTCAGTACACTGAACCGGGTTTCATTGTATAAGAAATCACTTAGTGGTAAAGAAGGGTCCTTGCTGTCAAGTGAGAATCGTTCTCCTTTTGCTTTTAATGGATTATAGCGGAAAAGCGGCCAGTAGCCTGTTTTAACAGCGTTCACCTGTTGTTGTGCACCGTGGGCCATATCATATCCGTGAGCGATGCAATGGCTGTAAGCGATTACAATGGATGTTCCCGGAAATGCTTCTGCTTCCTGGATGGTTTTGATGGCATGTACATCATTTGCACCCATCGCTATCTGAGCTACATAGGCTGATCCATGTGCTATCGCCTGTAAGGCAAGATCTTTTTTAGTTCGCTCCTTTCCGTTAACTGAGAATTTTGCACTTGCGCCGATCGGTGTAGATTTTGATTTCTGACCGCCGGTGTTGGAGTAAACTTCGGTGTCAAGAACAATAATGTTTACCTTCTCTCCGGTAGACAGCACGTGATCTAATCCACCGAAACCGATGTCATAGGCCCAGCCATCACCACCAACGATCCAGTGTGATTTTTTAACCAGGTGATCAGCAATGATATTTAGCTGTTTGAGTTCAAAGCTGCCGGCCGATGAAATGCGCTTACGAAGTTCTTTAACCAGATCGCGTTGCTTATGAATTCCGGCCTCAATGGTTTGATCAGCATTTAAAATGTTACTAACCAGGCTTTCACCAATTACATCTTTGTTCTTTTCGAGAATGGCTTTGGCTATTTCTGTTTTCTTATCATAGCCAAGTTTGATTCCCAGGCCGAACTCTGCATTATCTTCGAACAATGAATTTGCCCAGGTTGGTCCGCAGCCGTCGTTGTTTGTGGTCCATGGGGTTGTAGGTAAGTTTCCTCCGTATATGGATGAACAGCCGGTAGCATTTGCAACCACCATTCTGTCTCCATATAACTGAGACAGCAGCTTTACATAAGGAGTTTCACCGCAACCGGAGCATGCACCCGAAAACTCGAATAATGGTTGTAAAAATTGGGTGCCTTTTACGGTATTAATATTTAACCGTGTTCGGTCAATTTCAGGAATGGAAAGGAAGAAATCCCAATTCTTTATTTCGGTTTCTTTTAGCGGAATCTGTTCCTCCATGTTTATTGCCCGATGCCTTAAATCTGTTTTACTGATTACCGGGCAGTATTCCACACAGAGGTTACATCCAGTGCAATCTTCTACTGAAACCTGGAGGGTGTATGCTTCCGTCTCTTTATCAAATTCTTTGCCTATGGGAGCAGTGTGTTTAAAAGACTCGGGAGCATTGGCAAGTTCATCTTTACTGTAAACTTTGCATCGGATGGCAGCATGCGGACAGATTAAGAAGCACTTGCCACATTGAGAGCAGAGATCAAGATCCCATACAGGAACCTTATCGGCAATATTTCTCTTTTCCCATTGGGTGGTTCCAACCGGGTAGGTTCCGTCAACAGGAAATGCGCTTACCGGTAAATCGTCGCCTTCAAAAGTGAGGATCTTGGCCAGCACATTTCTTACAAAATCCGGTGCAGAATCAGCAACAGCCTTATCTGCTTCAACAGTGCCTGTTTTATATTTAGAGTAATCAAACTGCTGCAGATTTTCAATGGTTTTATCAACCGCTTCGAAGTTTTTAAGAACTACTTTTTCGCCTTTTGCTGAGTATGATTTTTTGATGGCATCTTTAATCCGCTGAATAGCTTCTTCTCTTGGAAGGATGTTTGCGATCGCAAAAAAGCATGTTTGCAGAATGGTATTGATACGTGATCCCATTCCGGTTTCACGCGCAACCTTTGAGGCGTTGACGACATAAAATTTAAGCTCCTTACTTATGATCTGCTGCTGTATGTTTTGCGGAATTCTATCCCATACATCTTCGATCTCGTAAGGCGTATTCAATAAAAAGGTAGCGCCTTTTTCCGCGGTTTTCAGGATATCGTATTTGTTGATGTAATTAAATTGGTGACAGGCAATAAAATTTGCGGAGTTGATTAAGTATGTGGAATGAATAGGATTTTTATCGAACCGCAAATGTGACACAGTTAACGATCCGGATTTTTTAGAATCGTACACAAAATATCCCTGCACATAATTACCGGTTGTTTCGCCAATTATTTTAATAGAGTTCTTATTCGCGCTTACGGTGCCATCTGCCCCCAAACCATAAAATAATCCCCGGAACAGATGTTTTTCCAATGAAAACTGTTTGTCATACTCCAGGTTGGTATGGGTAATATCGTCCGTAATTCCAATCGTAAAATGATTTTTAGGCTGATCTTTTTTGAGTTCATCAAATATGGATTTAACCATGGCCGGGGTAAACTCTTTCGAAGCAAGTCCGTAGCGGCCGGCAACTACCTTAAGTTTTTCGCCATGCCATTCTTCCGCCAGTATATTGACTACATCCATATACAGCGGATCACCGATTGATCCGGGTTCTTTACACCGGTCAAGCACACAAATACTCTTTACTGATGAAGGGATGGCTTTTACAAATTCCTTTGCATCAACCGGACGGAATAATCGTACATAGAGATAACCCACGGTTTCACCCTGCTCATTTAAATAGTCTACTGTTTCATGAACTGCGCCTGTGCCTGATCCCATGATCACAATAATGCGGTCAGGGTTAGGATGTCCGTAATACTCATATATTTTATAATTTCTGCCGGTAAGCTTGCCAAACTTTTCCATCATGCCGGTTACAATTGCCGGAGTATTTAAATAGAAAGAATTGCTGGCCTCCCTGCTTTGGAAAAACACATCAGGATTTTGTGCTGTACCTCTGATCGATGGGTTATCCGGCGACATGGCACGCTGCCTGAATGCAAGCAGCGACTCTTCGTCAATCATCTGTAGGATCACATCATCGGGAATGACATTCACCTTAGTTAGTTCGTGAGATGTCCTGAAGCCGTCAAAAATGTTAAGAAACGGAACCTGGGATTTTAAGGTTGAAGCCTGGGCAATTAGAGCCATATCCATAGCTTCCTGGGAGTTGCGGCCAAATAACATGGCCCACCCGGTCTGGCGCACAGACATTACGTCGGAGTGATCGCCGAAAATGGACAGTGCATGAGTTGCCAACGCACGGGCCGCTATGTGAAAAACAGAAGGTGTTAGCTCACCCGCTATTTTATACATATTCGGAATCATTAATAGAAGACCTTGAGAACACGTAAACGTGGAGGCTAATGTACCTGCCTGTAAAGCCCCGTGAACCGCTCCTGCCGCACCGCCTTCACTTTGCATTTCCATAACTCTTGGAACTTCACCAAACACGTTTTTTATTTCGGCTGCCGACCATTCATCACAATGTTCGCCCATGTTTGAGGATGGAGTGATGGGGTAAATAGCACAAACTTCGCTTGTTTTATAAGCAATGTATGCCGCAGCTTCATTGCCATCCATAGTTTTTATCTTGCTCTTCATTGTCTTATTATTAATATTCTGCATGCAACTGCATGTTGATTTTATAGAGATCTTTTATCAGTTCTTCTTTATAGCCAAATTCATCATCGTGTTTCTGCATGGCTTTCGAGAGCATGGCCAGTTCTTCTTCATCTAATAAGCTATGGGCAACGCTCAAAATAATCTCGTTCTCCCTCCGGATATGTTCCTCCAAAGCTGTGATATAGCGGTCCGTTGCTTTCCTTAACTGGCAGTAATCGTAATCTAAATAGCTGCTTTCTATATCGAATACCATGGGTTTAAAATCCTCATGATAATCACATGTTTCACGTATAAATTCAGTGCTCATGCCCTCCGAACGGTTTCGCAACATGGGGTAGAAAATATTCTCTTCCTTAGGGTGATGGTATATTTCAGTGAAGTTTCGGAGGAATAGGATAATATTGTGAAGTTGCTTGTAATAAGCCTCGTTATCCTCAATTTTTTGAATGGTTCGGGTTGTCTTTATCGCTTGCAGAAGTAATTTGTGTTCTTCAAGCAGAATGGTTATTGCGGTCATGAGATTATTTTTTTATGCGTTTAAAGGCCTTTTAAGTTTACCGTTGTTTTGCTTTTCTCATGTCCGCTACTTTTATGTAGCGGGCTTTTCTTGATGATTTTAATCCCCGGGTGAAGATTTCTTCATGTTTGCTGGAACTATTTTATTCTGATGCAAGGTATTTACAACACCTTTACAATTCCATGACTTTTATCATAGCTTTAAGTGATAGATGTCATAATTCAGGATTCGATCTGTACGTCATTTACAAACCACCCTACTTATCATTTGATGCCGTAGATAGATTCTGTTTTTTTATGTCAAAAAAATGTAACAGTTTATTAACAAGCAGATTGTAAATACTAATAAGGGAGATAAGCGGTTCTTATTTAAAAGAAAGCTGAATGTAACTACCACTCGCGCAGTCTGAATATCGCGAGGAATTCAGAGAAGTTGGAACTCTTAAACTTAAGCCTAATGAAAATTCTATTGAAAACCACATTATTTATCTCGCTGGCATTTTCCGGATTTAATTCACTCGCCCAGGCGTTAGATAATTTAGTTAAATCAGATAAGCAATCAGATGCTGCTATAATTTCTAACAACGTTACTGTTGCCGAAAACGTCAATTCGGGAGTTTCGGAGGTTAAAAATTTATTTACCAAGGCAGAACGTCAAAAAATCGGACGTTTAAAGAATATTTATAAGATTGATGATGGGATTTTTCGCTCAGAACAACCTGATCAGAATGATTTTATTGCATTGGAAAAAATGGGTCTGACCGAAGTATTGAATGTACGGCGTTTAGTTAAAGATGATAAAAAAGCCAGGAAAACCGAGCTAAAGCTGCATCACATCTCCATGAAGGCCGGCGATATTAAGGAGCGGGAAGTAATTAAGGCTTTAAAAATAATTGACGACAGAAAAGGGCCCTTATTGATACATTGCTGGCATGGTTCTGATCGTACCGGAATGCTGGTTGCTATGTATCGTTTAGTTTTTCAAAACTGGACAAAAGAAGATGCTATACATGAAATGACCAAAGGAAATTTTGGATTCCACACGGCCTACAGTAATATTATTGATTTTGTGAGAGATGCTGACGTCGATAAAATAAGAGATAAGGTTGTGGGTAAAAAAGAAGCTGAAAAAATGGATGCTAAGGTTGTATCTGCTTCACAACCAGCTGCTGTTTCAACGGTGAATGGTGGTTAATTGATTTCCTTTTATTAAGGATGGGATGGGTTATTTATTATCCCATACTTGTTTTTTCTTTGCGGGCTTACAATGCCGCTAATATACTTATCCTTCAGGGTAGTATGTAGTTAAATGATTAGCTTTGATAATATTGCTGATCATGAAACTAAATAAGATCGTTGTTTTTACATGCCTTGTTTTCGGCCTGGGTATGCCGGGGTTTTCTCAAACTAAGCCTGTTATTCCCAAATTAGATGAGAAAGCCGTGGTCTTAGACTCTGCCGGAATGAAATATCCATATATCGTTTGGCGGAAACTGCTTGACTCCCGCGATTATTCTGTAAGGTTCAAATCACAGCCAGGTGAGGCTGCAGGTTATTTTGTACTGTTTAAACTATCAGATGAAATGAAGGTTAAACGGGCAAGTGCGATGGCTAAACCACGGGAATCTCCTTATTTTGAGACAGGGGCACGGCTCAAAGATTTTAGTGTTCGGGAT
>DASWTL010000102.1:0-31736 GCA_036402155.1 Sphingobacteriaceae bacterium
AGACGGCAGATGTTTGACATCAAACAGATATGGATCAAAAGCTTTGGAAAAAGGTGATCTGGCAGCTGAAGACATCGATCCAAAGGTGTCACCGTGATAAGCATCTTCCAGGGCAATGATCTGGCTTTTTTCATGGCCCAGATTATAGCGATATTGAATAGCCATTTTAAGACCAACTTCAACAGCCGTAGAGCCATTATCGGAAAAAAACACCTTAGACATGCCGGGTAAAATTGCTAATAGCCTTTCTGCGAGCTCTACAGCTGGCTTGTGGGTAAACCCGGCAAGCATGCAATGTTCCAGCGTTGCAGCCTGCTCCGCGATCCTTTTAGCGATATGCGGGTGAGAATGCCCATGAATGTTGACCCACCAGGAGGATATTGCATCAATGTATTCTTTCCCATCTTCAGAAATAAGCTTAGCTCCTTTACCATAAGCAATAGCAATTGGTGCATCTGCTTGTTGCATTTGTGTGAATGGATGCCAGATATGTTGAATACTTTTTTCTGCTGTATTCATTTCAGGTTATTCTTTATTTGTTCAGCATAATGCACTATCCGGTTTTTGGTAATATCATTTTCCTGATTTATCCTGAGTAATAAGGGAAGACCGGTATACTGAAGAATAAATTTTTCACTCTCCGGATTCTCTTCCCCATTAAAAATGATTCCTTTGATACTTAAATCCGTGGTTTTAAGCATTTGCCAACTTAATAATGTATGGTTTATACTGCCAAGATAGTTTGAAGAAACCAGTACTATTTCTGCGTTCAAAAGCACCATCAGATCCAGCATGGTTTGCCGGTTATTTAATGGAGCCATTATCCCTCCTGCACCTTCAATTACCAGGTTATTCTCTGTTTCCGGCATTGGAATTTTATCAGGGATAATTTCAATACCTTCCAGGGCTGCTGCGGCATGGGGCGAGATGGCATTTTTTAATTTAAAAGCTTCCGCGTGAAATACGCTCTCTTTATTTGAAATAAGGTTTTTTACAGTTTTTGTGTCTGAAAAATCCAGATCGCCCGCCTGAACCGGTTTCCAATAATCAGCCTTCAGGGCTTCAGTTATTATTGCTGAAGCTATTGTTTTTCCAACCCCTGTTCCTATACCTGTAACAAAATATTTCATGTTAAAGCTATTTTTAGTTGATGAATAAGATCAGCGATCTCTGATTCGCTATTAAAAACATGCAGGCAGATCCTGATACGTTCACTTCCTTGTGCAACTGTGGGGGATAGAACCGGTCTTACTTCAAACCCATTTTCACGCAGGGTTGCAGCTATCTTGCGGCTTTTCTCACCATTCCCTGTTAACAAGCATTTGATGGCAGAGTTCCCTGGAATAAACCATTTTGATATACCGGCTTTTGCGGCTTGCTGATCAAAAAAGTTAATTCTTTTTTGAAGTGCAGAAATCATTTCAGGATGCTCCTGAAGAAACTGTAGTGAAAGTGATGTAAGTTTTGCCTGAAAAGGCGAGAACGCAGTAGTGTAAATGAATGATCTGCTGAAATTAAGCAGATACTCCTGTAATATGACGCTTCCGCAAACAGCTGCCCCATGACTGCCAAGAGCCTTTCCAAACGTAAAAACCCGTGCGAAAACATGATCGGAAACATTCTCCTGCTCGCAAGCCCCGCGTCCTGAACCCAATACCCCTGTGGCGTGGGCTTCATCAACAATCAACGCAGCATCATAGTTCTGACAAACGTTAACCATATCCCTTAAAGGTGCAGTATCTCCATCCATAGAATAAACAGACTCTACAGCTACATAAATGGTTGATCCTCTAAATAATTTTAACTTTTTCTCCAATGCTTCCGGTTTATTGTGAGCAAAGGAATAGGATCGCGCAAAAGAAAGTCTGATACCATCCCGAATAGAGGCATGGACCAGTTCATCATAAAGAATTATATCATTTTTTTGAGGTACTGAAGAAAATATACCCAGATTAGCATCAAATCCGGAATTAAAGAATAGCGCTTTTTCAGATTTAAAAAATGCGGCTGTCTCTTTTTCTAATCGTTGCAGCTGGTCTGAATTTCCGGCTAATAAACGAGAGCCTCCTGAACCTAATGGCAGTTTAGTTTCGGTTAAGAGATGGATAGCTTCAGCTTTTAGAAGCGGATGATCTTTAAATCCGAGATAATCATTTGAACAAAAATCAACGCCATTTCCGGGAAGCTGCATTTCACGAAGAATGCCGCTTTCCTTTCTGGCTTCCAGCTTTGTTTCAAGAAGCTGCTGATGCCTCTTCATCAAGCCGTAATCGATTCCCGTATTTGAGGATCTTTAGCCGTCAAACCTAAAATATTGAACATTTCCATATCTTCATTATGTTCCGGATTAGGTGTGGTAAGCAGCTTTTCACCTGTAAAAATGGAATTTGCACCCGCCATAAAACATAGCGCCTGAGCTTCGTGGCTCATAGACAGGCGGCCCGCTGATAGACGAACTACAGAACCCGGCATTAACATCCTGGCGGTGGCTACCATACGTACCATAGTCCATGTATCAACTGGTTTTTGCATTTCCAGCGGGGTTCCTTCCACAGCTACCAAAGCATTGATGGGGACTGATTCAGGATGTTTATCCATTCTGGCCAGCGTTAGTAACATATTGATCCGGTCTTCATCGCTCTCACCCATACCCACAATGCCGCCACTGCATACTGTCATTTTAGTTTTCCTGATATTTTCCAGGGTCTTAATCCGGTCGTCAAAACTTCGGGTTGAGATAATGTTACTATAGTTCTCTTCGGAAGTATCAATATTATGATTATAGGCGTAAACACCGGCATTACTTAGTTTAACGGCCTGTTCTTCTGTTACCATACCCAGAGTACAACAAACTTCAAGTCCAATATCGTTGATACCCTGAACCATATCCAGTACTTTATCAAAATCTCTATTGTCCCTGATCTCTCTCCAGGCTGCTCCCATGCAAAACCGGGTAGATCCGGCTTGTTTTGCCTTATTCGCGGCGTCTAATACTTCTTCCTTAGGTAATAAACCGTGGTTTTCCAATCCTGTACTGTAGCGTGCTGCCTGAGGACAGTATCCGCAGTCTTCAGGACACCCACCTGTTTTTATTGATAAAAGCGTACATTTCTGAATTTCATTGGGTTTGTGATATTTCCGGTGGACGGATGCGGCCTGAAAAACCAACTCCAGTAATGGCATATTGTAAATTGCTGCCGCTTCATCAAAATTCCAATTGTTTTTAATTTCTTCTGAATATATCATTGCGTCGCTTTTATTGACAAATATAAAAACCTCAGGCAGTAATAACAGAGTAGATCGATGGAATCCTTAAACCAAGCTTTAATTTCGTCCGCACTGGAATTATTTTAACCACACAGCAACACCAGGCCAATAACAAAACCAGGTAAGGCCTTCATTGTCTTTCACCGTACCATCATTGTACCAAAACAAGGTTTAAAGTATAGTTTAAGTATATATAAGGTATAGTTAAAGTATATATAAGGTATATCTAATAAGATATGCTTTATATATACCTTATATATACAATAGCATTCTGTTATTAATGAATATTACTCGTGTAACACACAAAGATGAGGTATGCATAGTACCAATAAACCTGTGAGATCGCCCACGTCAGAATTTAAGCTCCTCCTATGGACTTAATGATAATATTATTTCGGTTTAAGATTAGATAATATTTTACCACACGAATGTTTAGGGTCTGAGTTTAATTCATCAAGTCCACTGTATGGCAACCATCAGAAGTTGAGAAATTTTAAAATAATCCGGCGATAGTTTCAAATTTCATGCCTCTCGACCCTTTTATCAGTATAGTTGAATTCTCAATGGGGTTATGCCGGATAGCTTCGATTGCTTCAGCTGTATTGGAATAAAATTCTGCCTTTGCATTTTTTTGGCTATAGAATTCTTTGCCAATGAATATTCGCCGCTTAGCGTTAACTTCTAATGCTTTATCTATTATAAGTTTATGTTCAGTTGCGGCATCATTTCCAAGTTCAAACATATCTCCCAGAATAACAACTTTATTTTCTGCCTGAATATCCATAAGATTATCTAAGGCCACAGTCATACTGCCCGGGTTGGCATTATAATAGTCGCATATCAGCAGATTTTTCTCCGTCTTTTTAATTTGGGAACGATTATTTACCGGGAGATAATCAGCTATGCCATTATTTACTTCTTCTGCAGAGAGTTTGAAATAACTGCCTACGCAAACTGCGGCCAGGATGTTTTCAAGGTTATATTTACCGGTTAAGTTGGATATGACGGTATGTTCAAGCGCGTCTGCTTCCTGATAATTCTTTCTCCACGCAATGGTTAAGGGTGATGAATTGATTAATCTTCCGGAAATATAGTTATCATTACCCGTTCCATAATAGGCTATCTGTGTAAGTCCGTGATCGCGTGCCATATCAACCAGATTGTTATTATCGTGATTCACAAAAGCCAGGTCCTTATTTCCGGAGAGATAGGCGTACAATTCACCTTTACCTTTCTTTACTCCCTCCAGACTTCCGAAACCTTCTAAATGTGCCTTTCCAACATTAGTGATCAACCCATGTGTAGGCCTTGAAATGCTGCATAAAAGTTCAATTTCTTTTAAATGATTAGCGCCCATTTCAATAATGGCCATTTCAGTTTCTCTGGTAATAGAAAGAATAGTTAACGGAACACCGATATGGTTATTTAAGTTACCCTGAGTTGCATAGGTCTTAAAGTGCTGTGAAAGAACTGAATACAGAAGTTCCTTTGTGGTTGTTTTGCCATTCGATCCTGTAATACCAATGAACGGGATATTTAGCTGTTGCCTGTGATGCGTGGCTAATAGTTGCAGTGTAAGAAGGGTGTCATCCACTAAAATATACCTGTTATCTTTTACAACCGATGCATCATCAACAAGTACATAAGCCGCTCCATCTTCAAGGGCTTTACCGGCAAATTGATTAGCATCAAAGTTTTCTCCTTTCAGAGCTATGAAAAAATTCCCTGATGTAATTTTTCTGGTATCTGTTGATATAATAGGATGCTTCAGGTATAAATCGTATAATTCTTCTATAGTGATCATGTGATAAAAATCATTATTGCAATATTAATGTTTCATAATTATCAATCAAACAGGATAAAATCGGTATGAAGTATAAAATCAGGTGGCCATTTTTTAACTTAGCATAATGAAGATGCGTCTGTTGGCCCTGTGCTTGATCCTTACCTCGTCTTTTGGCGCTATAGCACAGAAGATCCAGTCGCCCGAGGAATTTCTAGGTTATAAACCGGGAGATCAGTTTACTCCGCATGTCCGTGTGCTAGATTATTTTAAATATATTTCATCAGCATCAAATAAAACACGACTGACAGAGTACGGAAAAACAAATGAGGGCAGAACTTTACTTGCGACCTTTATTTCATCAGAGGAAAACATTAATAAACTCGATGAAATACGTATCAATAACCTTAAACTTACAGGTCTTGAACCTGGTGAAGGCGATATTAATCAACCGGCAATAGTTTGGTTAAGTTATAATGTTCATGGAAATGAATCAGCTTCATCAGAGGCTGCAATACAAACACTTTATAACCTGGTTGATCCATCAAATGCTAATGCTCAGGAGTGGCTTAAAAATATTATTGTAGTGATTGATCCTTGCCTGAATCCGGATGGAAGGGAACGCTATATTAATTTTTATACCCAGGTTAGAAATCAAACCCCTGATTTGCTTTCATTTACCCGCGAGCATTTGGAGCCGTGGCCGGGCGGACGTTCAAATCATTATTATTTTGATTTGAATAGGGATTGGGCATGGCAAACTCAGGTTGAAACCCAATTTCGGATGAAACTTTACAATCAATGGCTACCTCATGTGCATATTGATTTTCATGAGCAGGGTATTGATGATCCTTACTTTTTCGCACCCGCTGCTGAACCATTTCATCAGGATATTACCTCCTGGCAGCGCGAGTTCCAGACTCTTATAGGGAAAAATAATGCCAGGTATTTTGATCAAAAGGGGTGGATGTATTTTACAAAAGAACGATTCGATCTGCTTTATCCATCATATGGAGATACTTATCCCATTTATAACGGATCAATTGGAATGACTTATGAACAGGGCGGCTCAGGGCGTGCAGGTTTGTCGGTGTTAAACAGTAGCGGAGATACGCTTACCCTGGCAGACCGTATCGATCATCATGTTACGTCCGGGATGTCTACATTAGAAATTGTTTCAAAGAATGCATTAAAAGTTGTAGCGGAGTTTAAGCAGTATTATAGCCGCACAAAGAAAAATCCTCCCGGCGAGTATAAAACGTATATCATAAAGTCGGAAAAAAATGGCAAGCTTAGAACTTTGGAAAAACTTCTTGACCAAAATGGTATAAAATATGGCTATGGTGTAAACAGAAAGGCAAATGGATATAATTACTTTTCCGGGAAGAAAGAAAATTTTCAAATAAGCGCCTCTGATATGGTGATCAGTGCATATCAGCCCAAATCGGTTCTGTTAAAGGTGCTATTAGAACCACAAACAGTGGTCACCGATTCAAATACCTATGATATTACCGCATGGGCTCTTCCTTATGCCTATGGTATAAAATCATATGCTATGAAGGAAGCTTTGAAACCGGTATTAACAACTTCCCCGGAGATATCGGCCACGCTGCCCCAACTGAATAACCAATTTGCCTATATAGCCGGTTGGAATTCAGTACCGGACGTGAAGTTTCTTGCTGAGTTGCTTAAAAGTAACATCAAAGTAAGGCATACACAGGTGCCAATTGACGCGGAGGGACGGAAGTTTGACGCTGGATCATTAATTATTGCCCGCACCAGTAATGAGCATCTTGGGGCAGGGTTTGATAATATCATTCAGGATATCGCCTTTAGATCTGGCATTAAGTTGCAGGGAATTTCTTCGGGCATGGTTGATAAAGGCGCAGATCTGGGATCTAATAAGGTCCGGTTTATTAGCCGACCCAAAATTGCTCTGGTTATGTCAGATGAATCATCAGCAACAGCCTTTGGTGAGGTTTGGCACTTCTTCGAGCAGCAAATAAATTATCCCATATCCATTATTCATTCAAAAACCCTTGCAAAAGGCAGTATAAATGAGTTTAATGTTCTGATATTTCCTGATGGATATTATAGTGATATGATCAGTGAGAGAACACTTGAATGGGTAAAAAATGGGGGTAAAATCATAGCAATGAATGGAGCTGTTACGCAATTGGTGGGTAAAAAAGGCTTTGATATTAAGCTAAAGGATGCCAAAAAAGAAGACAAGGATCCTTATGCAAGCCTGCGCAAATATGAAAGTCGCGAAGCAGATTTTCTTCAAAGCAGTATTCCGGGAGCTATTTATAAAGTCAATTTAGACAATACCCATCCCCTTGGTTTTGGAATGACTGATTATTATACTTTAAAACTAAATGGCAATATTTACCAGTTTTTGAGTGACGGGTGGAATGTTGGTGTAATCAAGAAAGATAATTTCGTGTCCGGATTTGTGGGTCATTCTACTAAAAAAGTTCTTGTAGATGGATTAATTTTTGGTGTTCAGGATATAGAAAACGGAACTGTGATATATCTGGCCGACAATCCATTATTTCGCAGCTTCTGGGAAAATGGGAAGTTGCTTTTCAGCAATGCTGTATTTATGGTTGGTCAGTAGCAGGATCCTCATTTTTAATCATCAGCGAATCGCGATTGCATTTCATGCCACCTGGCGTCATGGTCCATTCGGAATTGGCCTGGTTTTCCGCATCTTTAGCAATACAATCCCACAGGTTATATCCTCTTATGTAACGGTTAAGACGCTGATCAATGATCAATCTTGTATTTTGAGGAATTTGGAGAACCATCTTTAGTTCCTGATCGCGAAACATGGAATTCTTACCAATATCTAAAGTGGGATCAAAATATAAGATAGAATCTACTTGTTTAAACCGATAGCTGATCCTTTGTGCTGATTTTAAAGCCTGTTCAAAATTAGAACCTTTTGAACGAAATTCCTGGGTAAGAGACGGCTTATTTATGTCAGCAGGCTCAATTAAAAGATCTATATTTTTTAAAAATCCCATATCGTGGTTGGAGTTATTAATAATGGTGCGGCCTTTGAAGTGGTTGGAAGAAACATTAAAATCCAGGCTGTCCTGATGTGTCAGGTATTTATCAGAACTTAGTTTTAAGTAATACACAGGCATGGGTTTTATATCGTTGAGTTGAGAAAATGATGCCTCATTGCTGAACTGCAAACCGGTTCTTGCGCCATAATACACACTTGTACCTAATCCGGCAAGCCACAGAATTAGCATAAAAAATGCTCCTGTTTTCCCAATTACTTTACGGTTAAACAGCAAGCGTATTTCAAGGAGAAGCAAGGAAATCAATGGTACACTTAATGCTAAAAATATTCCTATTGCCAATATAGACCTGTATTCAGGGTCTACGATATGAGGCAAGGGCCCTAATTCTCCGGTGTTCCATAATCCAAGCACAACTATTAACCCAATGATTAATCCTAATAAGACCATTGCTTCAATAAAGATTACCAGGATACCAATTATTTTTAAGCATATTTTAAACAAAGCAACTAATGTATTCCCCAGCGAATTGAGCGCGGGTCTTGCTTCATGATGTACCCGTGTTACTCCCTGCCGTACATTTTCCAGTTCTTCGTCAAATGTCTTTTTAAAATTCTGAAGGTTTATTGCCTCGCCTTTCATTGCCATCTTATCCGTTCGTGTTTTTGCTGGTGGCATCACAATCCATAAAATAGCATAGATCATTATGCCTGATCCGCCGAGAAGGACGATCAAAAGCATAAACAACCTGATCCATCTGGCCTCAATTTCCAGGTAATGTCCAATCCCCGAACATACACCGCCAATTATCCGGTCTTCAGTATCTCTGAATAATTTTTTGCCCATTTTGGGAGAATATTCAACTTCTTCTTCTGTTAGCTCAAAGTCTGCAACAGTTCCCATCTGCGCTGTGATTTCCTGAACGTCCTGCAGAATGATCACCTGTTTATTTTCGATTGTAAGACGGTCGCTGAACATTTCGGCAAGCCGGTTCTCAATATCGGTTACAATTTCATCGCTGTCGGGCGAATAAGCAAAATGTCTTTTCACTTCAGACATGTAGCTCCTGAGCAATTCATAAGCATCTTCTTCAATGTGAAAGATGGTGCCATTTATATTGATAATAATTGTTTTATTCATGATGGTGATATTGTAGGTTAAGATTTGGTTTTATCGGTGCGGCCTTCCATTGAAGTGGTTACAGCAAAAAGTAGTTCGTTCCAGGTATGATCAAGTTTGTTGAGTACTTCCAAACCGCTTTCTGTAAGTACGTAGTACTTCCTTGGTGGGCCTGAGGTTGATTCAACCCATTGATAACTTAACAGGCCATTGTTCTTTAGCCGTGTGAGCAACGGATATAAAGTTCCTTCTACAACAAGTAAGCGAGCTTTTTTCAGTTCCTGAATAATGTCTGAAGCATATATTTCACCCCGGGAAATTATGGACAGAATACAATATTCAAGTATTCCTTTCCTCATTTGGGTCTGCGTATTTTCGACTATCATAATACAAAGATATATGCTTTACTATGTAATATGCAATACATAGTACTAAAAAAATTATTTAAGTTTAATGGACTCATCACGATTCGTTAAAATAATTAAGGAAAAACAAAGCGGGGAATTTGATGTTATACCCTGAAAGGCCTGTTTGGCGCTTATTTGCCACTATAAATGATCCCATTTATGATAAAATCCTTACAACTATATATTCATAGAAGCAGAGAGACGGAGAGTGCTCTTGTCACGGGCAGGGTAGTAACAGGTTCCTGATACTATATACCGACGAGTACTACATTTCGCTTTCAAAAAAGTTTTTATACTCAAACAATTAATCCTCTCAATTGTAGTGACACATATAATTTAATTATACTATGCATGCATAGTATTTCCATTGGTTGACAGTATAATGTAAAAATTAACCAATTTGATTTATAAACTACTTAACAGAATTCTTTCTCACTTAATTTTTAAGGCTTTATGAAAAAACTCTTACAATGTTTGTTCCTGATGTTAATGATAGCTGTAAGTGCTATTGCTCAGGACCGGGCAGTAACAGGGACTGTTACAGACCGACAAGACGGACTACCTCTACCCGGAGTTAGTGTCGTTGTAAAAGGAACACAGATAGGCACGCAGACAGATGCGAATGGCCGGTTTAGCCTCCGTGTTCCAGTTGCAAATAATGAACTGGAAATCCGGTTTATAGGGTACACTACTCAAACAGTTGCCATTGGACCAAATAATTCTGTTTCGGTTGCATTGGCAACAGATGCAAGACAACTTACTGAGGTAGTAGTAACAGCATTAGGTATTTCCCGCGAAAGAAAATCAGTTGGATATGCAGCTACCACAGTATCAGGGGATGATGTAAACAAGGCCTCTCCTACCAATCTTGTTCAGGGTTTGTCCGGTAAGGTGGCTGGTGTGGATATTTCCACAACATCAGGTGCTCCGGGAGGATCAACAAAAGTTGTATTGAGAGGCTTTTCATCTATTACAGGAAATAACCAGCCGTTATACGTTATTGATGGGGTTCCCGTAAATAATTCCCGACCAGGTGAGCAAGCCCCTGCCGGCTCAAATGCAGACTTGGTAGACAGTTATGACTTTGGAAATGCTGCAAATGATATTAATCCAAATGATATTGAGAGTGTAAATATTTTGAAGGGCGCTGCAGCCACTTCTTTATATGGTTCCAGAGGGTCTAATGGAGTCATAGTAATCACTACCAAGCAAGGGAAAGCAGGCGCTTTTAAAGTTGATTTTACTTCTTCAAATTCTTTCACACAAGTTGCAGTAGTTCCTGAATTTCAAACAACTTTTGGACAGGGATGGGATCAATACTTTCTTTTTAATGAAAATGGCAGTTGGGGCCCGCGTGTTGACGGACAAATGCGGCCATGGGGAGCAGTAGTTAATAATTCCCAGCTTTTAAAGCCATTTAGTGCGAACAAGTCGGATAGTTTCAGGGATGTATTTGACCTGGGAGCTGAATATAACAATACACTTTCTCTAAGCGGCGGAAGTGCCAACTCAACGTTCTTCCTTTCATTTGGAAACGTAAATAGTGATGGCATGATGCCTACCGATAATGATTCCTATAAAAGGAACACTGTTTCTTTGAGAGGCTCAACCGTTTTTAAAGGATTCACAGCAGGGGCATCAATAAACTATGTAAGTAAAGTTTCAAAGTTTGTAGAGGTTGGCGGTGCACAAACCGGTATTGGAGGTAACTATTATGAAGATATCCTTCAAATACCTGTAGACATTCCTATTGAGGATTTAAAGAACTACAAAAATCAGTGGTTTAATGTAGATAACTATTTTACTCTTTACGCAGAAAATCCTTTTTATTCAATTAATGAAAATGGTTCAAGGTTTAAAAGTGACAGGATTTATGGAAATTTTGATTTGAAGTATAAGGTTAATGAGTGGTTGTCTTTTCAATTCCAACAAGGAGCGGATCTAACCGGTGGTACAAATAAGATATGGCATGCAAAAAATGCCCCCTCTCCGGGTAGTTATACTGAAGGAAGACAGCCAAATGTTGGTAATGTAGTTGAAGGATCACAGAATTTCTTTGAGTATGATTCAAAATTGCATGGAATATTCAATAGTATTATAAGTACGAAGTTTAATCTAAGTGGACTTGTTGGATTGAATTATAATGACCGCGGATACAGAACGTTATATACTTCCGTTGAAGATTTGACCATTCCAGGTTTTTACCAGCTTTCCAATAGCTTAAACAGTCCTATGAGCACTGACGTGGTAAGTCACCGCAGGTTATTTGGTGCTTATGTTACCGCGACGCTTGGATATGATGCGTTCGCTTATCTGACTTTAAACGCTAGAAATGATTGGAGTTCGACATTGCCTCTGGATAACAACAGCTATTTTTATCCAGGCGCTAACCTGGCATTGGTGCTATCAGATGCAATGGACTTATCAAGCGCCAGAATCAGCCTCTTAAAATTGAGAGCAAGCTGGGGCCAGACAGGTAATGACACAGACCCATACCGCACATTTAATGTTCTTTCCTCCGGACAGGTTAGGGTACGGGGCGCAGGTACTGTGATTACTTTTCCATTAAATGGCGTTGCCGGATTTACTATTGCCAATACATTAAATAATGGTGAGTTGAAACCGGAAACAAGTACAGAAACAGAATTCGGTGGCGAAATCAGGATGCTTGATAACAGAATTGGATTAGACCTGGCTTATTATAATAAAGTTACAGAAGATCAGATACTGCCGATTAACACATCTCCCTCTTCAGGTTATCGGTTTATGGTTGTCAATTTCGGTAAAGTACGTAACCGGGGTATTGAATTGGCGCTGAATGCAACACCGGTAAAAACTACCGCTTTTAGCTGGGATATGGGATATACTTTTACCAGAAACCGCAATAAGGTTTTGTCTTTGCCACAAGATCTCGAAAAGGTGATTATTAATTCTGCATACGATGCTGAGTTTGTCGCCAGAGTTGGTGAGCCACTAGGCATAATTGAAGCTCCAACAGCAGCCAGAGATCCACAGGGAAGAGTTATTGTAAATGGCCCCTCAGCCGGAGCCGGTTTGGCTGGATTCCCGGTAACCGCTCCGGATAATGTATCCTATGGAAGCTCTCAAAGAGACTTTCAAATGGGTTTAACTAACTCTTTCGGTTATAAGGACTTTACATTAGGGTTTACCTTTGATTACAGAAAAGGTGGTGTATTTTATTCCGGGACAGCTGATATCGTTCAGTTTGTTGGAAATGATATAAGAACCACATATAACGATAGAAATACGTTTATTATACCAAATTCTGTAGTTGCTGTAACAGATGCCAATGGGGCGGTAACCTATGTAGAAAATACTTATCCGGTACCATCAGACAGAGTTGACGACTACTTCTACCATACTAACAACAAAGCGTTTTCTTATAATCACAGAATTATGAGTAAGGATTTTCTTAAACTCAGGGACGCCACATTAACGTACAGATTACCAGAGTCAGTGGCAGGCAAGATAAGAGCAAAAAATGCATCTATTACACTTTTTGGGCGTAATCTATGGACCTGGTTACCAGAAGAAAACAGAACCATTGATCCTGAGGTATCTAATTTCGGGAATGATTTGAGGAGTGAATTTGGCGAATTTAGAACAGGACCTTCCACCCGGAATTTTGGCGCTGCTTTGAGAGTATCATTTTAATATTTAAAACCATGAAAAAATTATTGATAAAGATAAAATCTGGGATGTTTCTTATAGCGATGGTGTTGGTAACCAGTTGTGAGAAAACACTTGACATAAACGAAAGTCCTAACAATCCCGGGATAGAAAACGCGACTCCGGAAGTACTGTTTCCAACGGCTGTGATTTCTACAGCAGCAGGAACCGGAGGACAGCTGGCAGCCGTAGGTGGTATATGGGCGCAATTTTATACTCAAAGTGCAACTGCCAGCCAGTTCAGGCAAGCAGAGGCATATAACCTAACAAATGTTGACGAGGAGTTTAATTTGAGTTATGAAGAGCTTTATACGGGAGCTCTGAATGATTATCAGCTGGCAATACAGAAATCACAGGAGCGCGGCGATTGGCGCTATAATCTAATGGCTACTGTGATGAAAGCTTACACTTTTGCTTTTTTAGTGGACCTGTATGATAAAATCCCGTACTCGCAGGCTTTACAAGGTCAGGCAAATATTCAGCCTGCATTTGATGACGGATATACAGTATATGTAGCTCTCCTGGCAGAAATTGATGCTGCGCTGGCAAAAGACTTTAGCAGTTCACCGTTAAGTGCTGCGCAAAAAATTACTGATTTTGTATTTAACGGCGATATGGACAAATGGGAAAGATTTGCAAATACACTTAAGCTTAAGATGTATTTACGGATGGTAAATGCAAAACCGGCAGAAGCTGAGGCAGGTATTAAATCTTTATATTCAGCAGGAGCCAAATTTCTTACAACAAATGCCGGTGTTTCGACTTTTCCCGGAAGTCCGGATAGAAGTAACCCATTTTATGAGTTTAATGTCCGAAGATTAAATGTAACCACTAATATAAGAGCAAGTTACACATTTACCAGCTGGTTGGGTGTAAATAATGATCCACGGGTTAGTTTCTATTTCGGAACAACAAATCCAATTTCAATTCACCAGGGGGATTATGCGGCACCAACCGCTGCTGAGCCAAGTTACCCCAATGCAACAGTTTTTGTTCAGTCGCCAACAGATCCCGTTTGGTTCATTACAGCTGCTGAGTCATATTTCATGCAAGCTGAGGCTTTGGAACGATATTATGGAGGTACCGGTGCAAAGGCCATGTATGATGCAGGTGTTACCGCCGCTTTTGCATTGGTTGGAATGACCCCCGGAACATTGTTAACAGGTGCATATGCGTACCCCACCGGAGGAACTTTTGAGCAGAAATTAGAAGCAATCATAGTTCAGAAGTGGGCATCTTTAGCTGCAGGATCGCATGCTATGGAAGCATTTTTTGAGCATAACAGAACGGGTTATCCAAGAATCAGTCCGGTTTACTCGAAGAACGCAGCCTATGTGGCCGGACAGTTAGTCTATTCTGCTAATGGGGTTACGGGAGCTGGTAATTTCCCAAAAAGGTTTTTATTCCCGGATTATGAAAGATCCCGAAATTCCAACACACCTGCAGAAGTTCCGATTACAACGAAAGTTTGGTGGGCTAAATAATTAAAGATTATGAAAAGACATATAAAAATATTAGCGATCCTTTTTTTAAGCATGGGTATTATCTCGTGCAGTAAAGAAGATTTTAATTATCCTGAGGGATATGTAGGAGTATCTAAAGTTACTAATTATGCTACCTTCGATATGAAAGGAAGCAGATATGTGATATTAAATAAAGGTGGCACATATACTGAAGCTGGTGTCACTGCAAAAGAAGGCGATAGGGATTTGCCTGTTACCATAACGGGTACTGTTAATACTGCTGTTGCGGGTGTTTATAACCTTACTTATTCAGCGGTTAATGCTGATGGGTTCCCAGCCTCGGTTAACAGAACTGTTATTGTAGCCGATATAGGTGCCGATGCGGCTGCTATGGATTTATCCGGAAATTATGCGAGAACATTAAATGGTTCTATTGCAGCATGGACAAGACTTGCTCCGGGTGTTTACAGTGTTTTTAATCCTGGGGGAGCGCCTGGTACTAATTTGACTGTAATTGTATTTCACACCAGTGCAAATACCATTGATTTTCCGGTTCAGGTCGCTAGTGATGGAGGTACTTATAGCGGAAGAAATGAATCCTTCAATCCTTTGACCAATACATATTCATGGGTTGTTGTGAATTCAGGCTATGGTACTGCATTAAGAACTTTTGTAAAACAATAAATTGATTAATATGAAAACGAATAAAAATATAACATTCGCAATAGCCTTATTTATTGTTGTTCTTACCTCGTGCAAAAAAGATGTAGATCCGGGAGGAACCGCCGTAGAGGCAATGGCAGGTGATTGGTATGTGCGGGCGTACGATGCTAACGGACAATTGATGTATCCCAATTTTTTTGCGATACATACCTATAATACAGCAGCTAATACTCCTACCGAAATGTGGTTTGATGATCATTTTTGGGGCACCAAGTTTAAGGGCGCCGTTAATGTACCGGCACTTACCTTTGGTGGGCCGAAGGTCAAGAATTCAGATCCAACATACAATGTGGATATAACAGTATCTAATGGAAAAATTTTACTGAAAGGGACCAAGGGGCCTGCCTCTAAAAGTCCTACTGATTCCATTTATTATGAGGTTGAATATTCCGATGATCCCGGAACTAAATATTATATGGCAGGATATAAAAGGACGGGGTTTGAGGCAGATGACCATTAATTATCTAACAAAAGAGGCTGTAATTGCAGCCTCTTTTTTTTCGTTTTTGGTGCGCTTACCAATTGGTGAAAGCCACTGAACCATCTTGCAAAGGAAGTGCCGGATAGAAAATATTATTTGACGCAGCCACGTTTTGAACCTTGTTCTGCACCAGTATATATTTATATTTAGAGGCCCCTTCCAGCCTGCAAGGAACCTTCATGTATTACTTCTTTATCCGGAACATTATTTATCCCTGAATTACATAATACAGGTTAATACATAAATACCATCCGGAAGCTTTTTTAATCAACCTTTCGGGACTGTATGATACTACCTTTTGTCCCCCCCAAGCTGAGTTTATTTCCTAAGGTTTAATGTTTCACACCTGGAATTGTGTTTAACAAAAAAGTGTCAGGCTATGAGTGAAATATTTTAAAATAAGTGCGCTTGATAACTATATTTTAATTTTTTGCTATGCTTGCATAGTTTTTTAAATAAAGTTATTACCTTGTTGAAACTTTACGATACGTATATTGTATAAGGATCTTTACACCTATTATCTAAAAATTTATGAAAAAATGTTTACAATTTTTATTCCTGATGTTTATGATAGCCACAAGCGCTATTGCTCAGGATCGGGCAGTAACTGGAACCGTTACAGACCGGCAAGACGGACTTCCTTTACCCGGGGTTAGCGTAGTGGTTAAAGGAACACAGATTGGTACGCAAACGGATGGGAGTGGCCGGTTTAGCGTACGTGTTCCTGCAGCTAATAATGAACTCGAAATACGCTTTATCGGTTACGCCCCTCAAACTGTTACTATAGGCGCCGATAATATAATTTCAGTCTCTTTGGCAGCAGATTCCAGAGAACTCAGCGAGGTAGTTGTAGTTGCTTATGGTACAGCCAGAAAGGAAGAAGTTACTGGTTCTATTGCTACAATGAATGCAGCAGATTTAGAGAAACGGACAGTAACAAATATTACAAATGCGTTAGCTGGTTTGGCGCCGGGGGTTTCCGTGAATGCTGGTAATGGCCAGCCCGGTACCGGTTCAAATATCCGACTTCGCGGTTTCGGATCTCTTTCAGCTTCAAATTCGCCGATCTATGTTTTAGATGGTTCTGTATTTGATGGGAATGTCGGAGATATCAATCCTAATGATGTGGAAAGTATTTCCGTATTAAAAGATGCAACTTCATCTGCTTTATATGGTTCAAGAGGTGGTAACGGCGTAATTATTATCACTACTAAAAGAGGTAAGGCAGGAAAACCACAATTTAATGTGAACGTTAATCAGGGATTTGCTACCAGAGGTACACCTGAATATGACCGGCTCAATGCCCAACAGTATTACCCTGCAATGTGGCAGGCATTAAAAAACAGTTACGTTTATTCATCAACACCATTAACTGAAGCTGCAGCTGCAACCAGAGCCAGTAACGAAATCCAGGCACAATTAGTTTATAATCCTTTTAATGTTGCTGGTAATCAATTGGTTGCAACTGATGGAAAATTAAATCCCAATGCATCATTGTTATATGATGATTTTGACTGGTATGCTCCAATGCAAAGAACCGGTAAAAGAACCGATGCAAATATGAGTCTTTCTGGTAAGAGCGAACAGTCTGATTACTATGTTTCTTTAGGATATTTGGATGATGCCGGGTATGTTAAAAAATCTGACTTTAGAAGGTTTAGTGGCCGGATAAATGTTAATTCTCAGGTTAGATCCTGGTTAAAAACCGGGTTGAACATTTCCGGTTCGATGTCAGATGGTAATTTAGCTTCAGATAATTCAACAAATCAGAATGCAAGCTTTATTAACGTATTTA
Source organism: Sphingobacteriaceae bacterium (assembly GCA_036402155.1). Taxonomy (GTDB): domain Bacteria; phylum Bacteroidota; class Bacteroidia; order Sphingobacteriales; family Sphingobacteriaceae; genus DASWTL01. Next base: position 17,761 of record DASWTL010000102.1, read on the forward strand.
ATTTCGCCAGAAGTATCGGCCCTATTTATCCTGTGAGAGCATATGATGCAAACGGTAAACCCATTTACAACGATATAACGAATGAGCAATGGTATGATTATGGTGCTCATCCCGGAGCTGTTGCCCGTCCACAAGGAGCCATGCAGGGAAGAAACGTTCCATATGAAACTGAGTTAAATGATGTCTTAAATAGAAGAAGCCTGTTAGGTGCAAGGACTTATTTAGATATTAGTTTTCTAAAAGATTTTACATTTACCCCATCCATCAATGTAGATCTTCGGAATAATAATAATAATGAATATAGAAATCCTTTGATTGGTGACGGAAAGACATTAAACGGTCTGGCCTTTAATAGTACATCAACCATCAGGTCCTATACTTTTAACCAGATACTGAAATACAATAAGACCTTGGGTAATCATAACTTTTCAGCCCTGGCAGGTCATGAAAACTATGATTATACCTTCAGAACCAATAATGCAACAAAAATCGGTTTAATTCTTCAGGGTAATACGGAGTTTGAAAATTTTGTGACACCAAATGATGCCGGTGGGGCTAAAGATAGGGAAACATTAGAATCGTACTTATCTAAGGTTACCTATAACTTCTCCCAAAAATATTTCGTGGAAGGATCTTTAAGAAGAGACGGAACTTCCAGGTTCAGTAAAGAATCGAGATGGGGTACTTTTTATTCTTTGGGAGGAAGCTGGGCGCTTTCAAAAGAATCTTTTATGAGTAACCTTACCTGGATTGACGATTTAAGATTAAAGGCCTCATACGGAGAAGTGGGAAATAATGATATTCTGATCGGAGGCGTCTCAAATTATTATGGATATCAGGCATTTTATGATTTAGGCTTTAACAATGGTTCAGAACCCGGGCTTCTATTATCAAGTGTGGCCACTCCTGATTTGAAATGGGAATCTGTGAATACGTTTAATACCGGATTATCATTCGGATTATTTAAAAACCGGTTAGTAGGAGAAGTAGAATACTTTAAAAGAGGGTCAGATCAATTAATTTTCAGCGTACCCCAACCTTTGTCAGATCCTGTTACAAGCATTGCCCAAAATATTGGCTCAATGTATAATTCAGGTGTTGAGCTTCAGTTAGGTGGTGACATCGTTCGTTCCAGAGATTTTACATGGGGCATAACCACTAACTGGACTGTAATGAAAAACGAGATAACTAAGATGCCGAAAGAAACTCCGGTAGTTACTTCAGGATCTAAAAGAAGAGAAAAGGGAAAAGACTTTTATAGTTTTTGGTTAAGGCAATTTGCCGGTGTAGATCCCAGCGATGGTTCCTCTCTTTACATTCCTGCAGATGGTACAGCTCCGGCAAGTATCAGAACAGTTAATGGAGTGCAATATGTCACCAACCAGAGTTTAGCAAAATTTGATTACTCCGGCTCGGCAATTCCTGATTTAATGGGTTCGGTTAGCAGTGCCTTAAACTATAAAGGGGTGGGCTTGTCATTCCTGATAAACTATCAAATTGGCGGTGAGTTTTATGATGCAGTTTATGCGGGTTTAATGACTCCGCAATATGGAAGTGCCTTGCATACGGATGTTTTAAGCGCATGGACAGCTCCAGGTCAGGTTACAGATATTCCAAGGATAGACGTTGGAAATTCTGCCAACTTAAATGCTGCATCTTCCAGATGGTTAATAGATGCATCTTATGTGAGTTTCAGGAATGTGAATTTGACTTATAACCTGCCTAAGAGTTTACTCAGCAAGGTAAGTATTCCTAATGCCAGGATATTTCTTGTTGGCGAAAATTTAGGGTTAATCTCAAAAAGAAAAGGAATGAACCCTACCGAGGACTTTGATGGTCTGAATGCTTATACCTATCTGCCAAGCAGAACGTTTAGCTTCGGTGTGAATTTTTCTTTATAATATTTAGTTAGAATTGATATGAAAAAAATTATAATATATTCAAGCATGCTGGCTTTGCTTGCCACCGGATGTAAAAAAGAATACCTGGAAACAGCGCCAACAGATAAAGTGGATAACAGTGCGATATTTACAACTACGGATAATGCTAGCGCTGCATTAAATGGTATTTATAGATATATGTTCGAGCGAACAACAGCAACTACAACTAACGTCCAAAATAAACCAGGTGTTACAGGAATATTATTGGGGGTAGATTTTATGGGTGAAGACTTGGGAATTTCCTCCGGCAACTGGTTCACCGTTACTGGAGAAGGTAATTTAGTTGGTGGCCGGACGGATAACCATTACATGAACCAGTATTATTACAGGACATTTTATAGAATGATCGGTAATGCGAATTACATTATAGATAATATTGATGGAGCTACCGGAACTGATGCTGAAAAAGCGCGGATAAAATCTGAAGCCCTTACTTTAAGAGCCTATTCATATTCTTATTTAGTGCAGTTTTATGGTAAAAGGTATGATGCATCTGCAAAGCCAAATACTCAACCAGGTGTACCTTTGTTATTAGCTTCAACTGATTCCAGAAAGCCTAGAGCAACTGTAGAAGAGGTTTATGCTGCAATTATTGCTGACCTTGACGCAGCAATTGCATTAAATTCTACTTCAAGAGTTAATAAATCTCACATTAATGTTTGGGTGACAAAGGGATTGAGAGCCAGGGTAGCATTAACAATGCAAGATTATGCCAATGCTATTAAGTATTCGAAAGAGGTTATCGATGGAGGTCAGTTTCCTTTAATGAATGAAATCGCTTATCAATCAGGATTTAATAATGCACCTAATCTTTCTGAATTTATGTGGGCAACCATGCCCACTACAGATCAGGGGGATACATTTGGTTCATTCTTTGCTCAAATTGCGTATAATGCCAATACATCGTTTATGAGAGCTAACCCAAAGAGAATCAATTCAGCGTTATATGATCAGATTTCTTCAACTGACGTTAGAAAAAAGATGTGGGAACCAGCTCCAACAGCAACCAACTTTCCTCTGCCAGCAAGTAATTTTGCCAGACAACCATATATGAGCCGGAAGTTTTCGGTGAAAGCAGTAGGGGATCCTTCATTAGGGGATGTTCCTTTGATGAGATCTGCTGAAATGTATTTAATATTAGCTGAAGCCTATGCTAAATCCAATCAGAATGGTCTTGCTCAGGATGCATTATTTGTTTTGGTTTCAAAAAGAGACCCCAGTGCTGTAAAATCTACCAATACAGGAAATGCCTTAGTAAATGAGATTCTTTTTAACAGAAGGATTGAATTATGGGGCGAAGGCTTTAGATGGCTGGATCTTAAACGATTGAATTTGCCTTTAGATAGAACGGTGGTACCTAATTACAATGCTGCATCAGTTAATAATGTAATGCAGCTTGCGGCCGGGGATCCTAAATGGACTTTTTTAATTCCAAGATCTGAAATGGAAGCCAATCCTAATATTGGTCCCCAAAATCCTTAATTTTTGTCGGGCTTTGAATTTAAAGGAGGTAGCGTTTGTTACCTCCTTTTTTCATTCAGTTAATGGAGTTGCATCTAAAGGGTAAATGAACTGATACCAATTACTTCCTGTCCACGCTATGTTTTCCCGGACCAATAAAAATTAAAGCAAAAAACACAAAAGCTGCCTCTATCGCATGTGAAGCACCCATCAAACCTTCGCCACGACTTATATGGCTAAGTGCAGCGATAATCATTGTAAAGGTTAATGCAACACATACTGGCCTGAATGCCAGTCCGATGAGTAGCATAAAACCGCCGAAGGTTTCAGTAACACCGGCCAAAAATCCCCAGACTTCCGGGAATGCGGTAACATGAATATTTTTCATTGCGCCTCCAACAGCTTCCCATTTTTCAGGTCCGCCAAATAATTTGGGGTATCCATGCATAATGAACATGATACCCAACCCAATTCGTAAAATCAATAATCCTGTGTCCTTATATTTTCCCAGGTTTGATAGTATTGCCATTTAGTTTAGTTGTTTATAGTTAATAAGTTCTGTGTTTATGGTTGATGGGATATAGTTCATGGTTGATGGGATATAGTTCATGGTTAATGGGATATAGTCATGGGTTATAGCGGTAGTTCATAACGAGTTTCTTAATCTTCCGGTGATTTTCAAAGATTGTATGGAGAGTATCCGCTATGAACTATCCACTATCCACCATGAACCATCTACTAGGAACTATCCCTGTCACCAAAATATGTTAAGTTAATCCCTTCCTTCTCAACACGAAAACTCACTTTCCTGCCAAAAATAAGGGCGTGATTATCAGATATATGTCCCGCAGGGAAGTCGAAACACACCGGATAATTATACTCTTTTACATGATTGAAAATGATTTCTTCAGCGGTTTGTCCGAATGGAACATCGTTATCTTTTAAGTCCGTAAATCCACCAACAATTAACCCTTTAAGTTCTGCCAACTTTCCCGCCCGTTTTAAATGCCACATCATCCGGTCAACCGAATACAGGTATTCTCCAACATCTTCCAGGAACAGGATTTTATCCGAAAAGTCCATTTCTGATACCGAGCCTGACATCATAACAAGCAGGGTAAGGTTTCCTCCAATTAAAACACCCTCAGCAGTTCCGTTAATCCGTTCAGTTAAGCTCTGATAATTATAATTATAAGGTTCACCAAATAATGCTTTTCGAAGTGTTTCTAATGATGGCTTAGTTCCATCAGGGACATTCATTGGCATTTGGCCATGAATAGATTGCACACTATAATTGGCATAAAGGTGACTATGGATAACGGTAATATCGCTAAAGCCAATAATCCATTTTGGATTTTGATTAAATGAAGAGAAATCTAGTTTATCAATAATTCGAATAGTACCATATCCACCCCGCGCTGCAAAAATTGCTCTAATAGATTGATCGTCAATAAAGCGTTGGAAGTCTTTAATTCTTAATTCATCGGTGCCTGCGTATTGGTGATATGATGCATTAACTGTTTCTCCGATTACCACGGTTAATCCCCATGATTGCAATAGGGCTATCCCTTCCCTGATATCTGCCGGTAGTTTTTTTGCCGGGCAGGTAATTGCTACTGTATCACCTTTTTTTAAATATGGTGGAATGATCATTAGTATCTATCTGTTTTAAGTTAGTAAACTCACACATCACATTTCTCGCATCTATGCTTTATCTTTGCAAATTATAAAAAACGCTGTATATAATCACCCTGATGTCTGATCTGGATAAATTTAAACGCTTTACCATTACTTCCGCGCTGCCATATGCTAATGGTCCGTTGCATATTGGCCATCTGGCAGGCGCTTATTTGCCTGCAGATATTTTTGTACGTCACCTACGCTTAAAAAGAAAGGATGTAGTTTATGTATGCGGATCTGATGAGCACGGTGCAGCTATCACTATTAAAGCAAAGAAAGAAGGAACTACTCCGCAGGCCATAATTGATAAATACCATTCACAGATTAAGAAGAGTTTTGAAGATTTTGGGATTGGATTTGACATTTATCACCGTACATCATCTCCGATACATCATGAATTATCACAGGAGTTTTTTCTGAATCTGTATAACAAGGGTGAATTTGTAGAGAAGTACTCCGAGCAATATTATGATGAGGAATTTCAGCAATTCCTGGCCGATAGATACATTACCGGCACATGCCCAAATTGTCATAATGAAGGTGCTTATGGTGATCAGTGCGAAAAATGCGGAACATCATTAAATCCTACAGACCTGATCAATCCGAAGTCGGCATTAAGTGGTAAAACACCTGTGCTTCGTAAAACCAAACACTGGTATCTTCCATTGGATAAGTACCAGCCATTTTTAGAGCAATGGTTACTTACGGATCGAAAAGATAAACTTAAAACCAATGTTTTCGGACAGTGCAGCTCCTGGTTAAAGTCAGGGTTACAGCCAAGATCAATGACCCGCGACCTGGACTGGGGGGTTGATGTCCCGCTGGAAGAAGCAAAAGGTAAAAAGCTTTATGTATGGCTAGATGCACCTATCGGGTATATTTCAGCCACCAAACAATGGGCTTTAGATACAGGGAAAGACTGGGAGAAGTACTGGAAGAAACAGGATAATGAGAATGATAATTCCTGCCTTCTGCATTTTATTGGAAAAGATAATATTGTTTTTCATTGCATTATCTTTCCATCCATTTTACATGCCCATGGGGATTATATACTTCCGGAAAATATACCGGCGAATGAGTTTTTAAACCTGGAAGGAGATAAACTATCCACCTCCCGTAACCATGCTGTTTGGTTGCATGAGTATTTGGAAGAGCTTCCGGGAAAGCAGGATGAGCTGAGATATGTACTTACCTCCATATTACCTGAAACATCCGATAGTGAATTTACCTGGAAGGATTACCAGGCACGCATAAATAATGAACTGGTTGCGATTTTAGGAAATTTCGTTAACCGGGTTATGATCCTGATGCATAAATATTATGAAGGAAAAACCGAGGGGAATAATGAAATAATCGATACCGGGCTAAATACACAGATAGAAAACGCTTACAATGAAGTTGAACAAAATATCGAATTGTACCGGTTCAGACAGGCTCTTGCGGCGGTAATCGATCTAGCCCGTTCCGGGAATAAGTATTTAACTGAAAAAGAACCCTGGAAAACATTTAAATCTGATCCCGAAGAAACGCGGGTGGTTTTGCAGAATTGTTTGCACTTGATTGGACATTTGGCAACGTTAATGCAGCCGTTTTTGCCTTCGGCCGCAAAGCGTATTTTTGGGATGTTAAATTTCAACTCTCCGGAAGTTTTTTATGATCAGGAAGTAGCTTTTGCGGAAGGACATCAGTTAAATAAACCGGAACTTTTATTTGAGAAGGTGGAAGATTCAGTGATCGATTATCAGGTAGAAAAGTTGAAGGTTAATTCACAAAATAATAATTCAGAAATGGAAGCTGAAGTTCAGGAGGCTAAAGCCAATGTTAATTACGACCAGTTCAGCGCTATGGATATCCGGGTAGGAACTATTCTTGAAGCTGAAAAAGTGGCCAAAACCAAAAAGCTGCTGAAGCTTAAAATAGATACCGGATTGGATATACGGACGGTAGTTTCGGGCATTGCCGAATTTTTTGAGCCCGAAACTATCATTGGAAAACAGGTGAGCATATTGGTTAACCTCGAGCCCCGCGAAATTAAAGGAATCCTGTCGCAGGGAATGATTTTAATGGCTGAAAATTCAGAAGGAAAACTTAGTTTTGTAGCGCCTTTGGAAACGTTTTCAAATGGAAGTGTGATTAGGTAAAATTTATAGCCGGCCTCATAGTTCAACGGATAGAATAGAAGTTTCCTAAACTTTAGATCCCAGTTCGATTCTGGGTGAGGCTACTAAATTTCATCATGTACGTATACGCGCTTATATCAGACGTAGATGGGAGAATTTATGTAGGCATGGCTGAGGATGTAGCTTTGCGTTTAAAACAGCATAACTATGGCATGTCTCAATCAACACGACCTTACCGGCCATGGAAGTTACTATATCAGGAGGAGTGTAAAGATCGAAAAGCCGCCCGGAAAAGAGAATTGCAATTAAAAAGCGGCTATGGCAAAGAGTTTCTTAAATCATTGTTGCAATAGTTCAACGCCTGCCTGCCGGTAGGCAGGGATAGAATAGAAGTTTCCTAAACTTTAGATACCAGTTCGATTCTGGTCGGGGCTACCAATTTTATATTTTGGTATGTATTATACCTACGTTATCAAAAGTTTAAAATCAGACTATTATTATAAGGGTCATTGCTTGGATCTTGAGGCAAGGCTCATACAACACAATTCTGGAAAGACAACTTCTAACCGAGCTTATGCTCCATTTCACATAGTTTATTTCGAACAGTTCCAAACCAGAGAAGAAGCAATGCAACGAGAGAAGTATTTTAAATCATCAGCCGGGCGGCGTTACTTGAAAACGCGGATCTTAAAAATTTGACTTAATTATTTGGCAGGATAGAATACCCGCCCGTACCGAAAAGGCACGTTCGGGCGGGGAAGTTTCCTAAACTTTAGATCCCAGTTCCCTGCCCGACTGAGGTCAGGCGGGGATTCTGGGTGAGGCTACTAAATTTCATCATGTACGTATACGCACTTATATCAGACGTAGATGGGAGAATTTATGTAGGCATGGCTGAAGATGTAGCTTTGAGTTTAAAACAGCATAACTATGGCATGTCTCAATCAACGCGACCTTATAAAAAGTTTAAAATCGGACTATTATATAATGGCCATTGTCAGGATCTTGAGGCGATTTACCTTAATATAGTTATAGATCCCGAGTACATCATATCAGGGAATCGGGTATTAATTACATAATAATAGGTACCTACCGGTGCAGGTTCGCCATTGTATGTGCCGTCCCACGATTGGATATAGCCTTCAGAACTATAAATTTTCACACCATATCGGTTATAGATTGTCACTGTATTTCCCGGATACGTTGTAAGTTCTGAAATATTCCAAACATCATTAATCCCATCACCATTAGGTGTGAAAGTGTTTGGAATAACAATGGGCATAAGCACGTCTATAAAAATATCTTCCTGAGTAACACATCCCCGGCTGTCTGTCACTGTTAATGTGTAAGTTTGATCATTTATACCTGTTAATACAGGGTTTCTTACCGTATTATCACTTAAATTAATGTCAGGAGTCCATAAGTACTGTACATTTGGGTCATTCACAGAAGGGTTTAAATGTACAGGTCTGTTTAACGGCACAAAAATGGTTGGTCCCATATCAATTACAGGTGGAGGAATAATGTTAACGGTTAACTGATCTGAAACAGGAAGACAAGTATTGCTGCCGGTAGCACTAAGTGTAAGAATAACACTGCCTCTTGCAATATCTGCATTCCCCGGAACGTATGTAGCGTCTAATGCGGTATTTGATGGATTGAATGTTCCGGTTCCTGAAGAACTCCAGACAGCCCCAGGTGAGATAGTTATATTCCCATTTAATCTAATGGCACTATTCTGAGAACATACATCCTGATCAGGGCCCGCCTGAACAACAGGTAATTCCTCAAACGTAACAGTAATCGAAGATACAGACGGAATGCAATCATCCGGGCTGGTTGACGTGAGGGTAAGAAGTACTGACCCTGAACTTCTGTCCGCAGCGGATGGAATGTATGAAGCATTCAATGCGGTATTTGCGGGAGAGAAAGTTCCAGTTCCGGAGCTGGTCCAAATTCCGGTAGAAGTTCCTCCGGTTACACTGCCAGACAAGGTTACTACCGGACTAATAATACAGATGGTTTGGTCATTCCCTGCACTTGTAAGGGGTAATTCATTGACCTGAATTGTTGATACTGCGGTGGAACTGGTACATCCGTTAACGGTGACTGTCAGGCGGTATTGGCCAGAATTTGCTTGTGTAACATTACTTATTATGGGGTTTTGTAGTGTTGATGTAAATCCGTTCGGGCCTGTCCATAAATATCCTGCACCTAAAACCTCTGGTGTATTCAGAGAGATTACGCTGTTTATACAAACTTGAGAATTGCTGATAATTACCGGAGTTGCAGGTATTGGATTTACAGTAACCCGGTAAATAAAATCAGGGCTTGTACATCCGTTTGAAATTGCATTTATTCTATACAATACATCTATCGGTTCATTACCTGTATTAATCAGCGTTTCGCTAATCTGTCCGGTAGTGTTGTTAGTGACAGGCGGATTGCTGATGTTTGTCACAGCGTCCCTGCTCCATGAAAATGAAGCGTCATTCACATCAGAAGTAATCAGATAGCTATGCAGAGTTCCGCTGCAAACAGCATTAGTAGGGGCACTGGTTATTGCCGGCACCGGATTCACCGTTACTACATAATTGAACGGCGGCGCTACACAACCATTAAACGAGTGATTAAATACGTATGTCACATTAACAGGAACGTTTGTAGTATTTGTTAAAACTTCCCTGATAGTACCCGATCTTTGACCCGATACCTCCAAATTACTGATTCCCGGCACAGGCGCCCTGCTCCAGCTAAAACCAGTTCCGGGCATATTAAATGTAATAGTATAGTTTGATGCAGTATTATTACAGATCGATTCTGCTGATGCACTCGTTACAACCGGCGTTGGGTCTACGGTCACCACATAAGCAAAAGAAGGGCCTGTGCACGAATTGTAAACGGGGGTGATTATATAAGTTACCTCCACCGGTATGGTAGCAGTGGTTAGTAATGTTTCATTGATCACAGAGGAAGTTTGGTTTGAAAGAGCAGGATTACTAACATTCGGTACTGCGGCGCGGCTCCATATAAAACCAGTTCCGGGAAGGTCTGCCGTAATGGTATAGTTTAGACTGGTCCCATTACAAATGGTTTCTTTTGCAGCGCTGGTTATTAAAGGCGAAGCATTTACTGTAACAGGTACGGCAGTCCTTGTACTGGTACACCCATTTACAGTGGTTTGAACATAATAAACCGTTGTGGAAGTTAATATTGGCGTTGTAAACGAGGGAGCTGTAGACAGTAAGTCGCCACCTGAAGCGGCATTATACCATTGATAAGTACCTCCGGGGGCTGTTGCATTTAATGTTGCAGTATTTCCTGCACAAATAACCAGTCCAGGAGCAGTAGGTGATTCCGGTATAGGAATTATTGTCACAGTGGCCGCCGCCCTTACACTTGGATATCCGCCAATCATTCTCTGTACATAATAAGTGGTGTTAACTGTTAAAGGCGGAGTTACATAGGTAGGGTTTGTGAGCAACAGATTTCCCCCGGATGGTGCATCATACCATTGATATGTGCCATCCGACGGCGTGGCTGAAATCGTAGCTGAAGTGCCGGAGCAAATTGCAGCGCCAGATACAATTGGTGCCACAGAATTTATCGATATTAAAACACTATCAGTTTCAGGTCCGCAAACGCCTGGTCCGGACGTGCTCAGGTAAAGGGTCGCAGATGCTTCGTTTACTGCGGGAGTATAAATCGGGTTAAGAATCGTTGGGTTAGAAAATGTACCTGAGCCCCCTGACCATCGGTATGTTGGGGCCGATGTGCTTCCGGATAATGTGACGTTATTTCCAAATGAAACAGTTTGATCAGGCCCGGCATTAACAACAGGTTCAGGGTTGATAGTAACTACTGCAGAAGACGAAACTGCAGCGCACAAGCCACTTGCAGGTATAGTATTGGTAACAGTATAAGTTCCCGGAAGACTTTCTCTTAAGTTTATTGCGCCATCGCTTGTCAGTACTAATCCTGCAGGGGATGAGGTAAATGAACCGGCGCTCGCTCCGGTTATAAAGGTTGCAGGTGCGTTTATGGGGGCTCCCTGACAGTAAGGCCCTGCATATGAAAATGAAGCGTTTGCGGTTTCCGTCAGCGTTATAGAAGTAGTTGTTGTATACGGGCATGGACCATTGCTTACAAAGGATATTAAATAAGTTCCCAAGTTACTTTCACTAAGGTCGATCTGCCCGGTGGTATTACTGATAAAAACCAAACCATTTGGCGAGGAACTGAATGTGCCTCCATCAGGAGAATAAATTTCCGGGACTGGATCTGTGCCTGATCCACAATAAGTTCCTGAAGCATATCTAAATGCTGGATTAATAATATCGGTTACAGAAACGGTAACTGCAGTTCGTGCGCTGGTACATCCGTTTAGGGTTGTTTGTACATAATAGGTCGTATTCCTTGTTAAAGCAGGAGTTGTAAAAGTACTCATGCTACTCAATAGGTTTCCCCCTATTGCTGCATCATACCATTGGTAAGTTCGGTTTTCGGATGAGGTTGCCGTGAGCGTTGCTGCAGTGCCGGGGCATATCGTTGTTCCTGAAACTGATGGAGCCGGAGGCACCGGGATCACTGTTACGGTTACAGGGGTTCTGGTACTGATACAATTATTGAATGATGTTTGAACATAGTATGTTGTAGTAGCAAAAAGCGGCGGTGGGGTGTATTGCGGGTTTCTTAAAATCATGTTCCCTCCGGATGGCGCATCGTACCATTCAAATATTTCGCCGGAGCCAGTGGCAGTTAATGTTACACTTGTTCCTGCACATATTGTTGCACCGGAAGCCACCGGGGCAGGTGGTATTTGAAGAACGGTAACTGTTACAGGAGTTCTTGAACTAGTACAACCATTAATGGTTGCCTGGACATAATATATTGTGGTGGTGTCTAATGCCGGAGATGTAAAACTGGTAGTGGATGCTAATAGGTTGCCATTCACCGGGGCATCATACCAGGTATATGTCCCGCCAGGTGAAACGGGCGTTAATACAGCTGTGGAGCCGGCACAGATAGCAATACCTGGAACCATTGGACCTGGCGGAATTTGATTTACCGTTACCGTTACGGGAGTTCTGGGACTGGTACAACCATTTATAGAATTGTCAACATAATAGGTTGTTGTGCGGTTTAGTACCGGTGTGGTAAATGTATTTGTTGTTGCAATTGGATTTCCCCTGGATGGAACATCAAACCATTGGTAAGTCCCTCCTGCACTTGTTGCGGTTAATGTTGCCGTTTCACCTGCACAAATGGTAGTTCCCGGAACAGTGGGGCCTGGCGGATAATTATTCACAGTTACGGTTACAGGAGCACGAGGGCTTGTACAGCCATTTAGTGTTGTCTGTATGTACTAGGTAGTTGTTGTATTTAGTGCCGGAGTAGTATAATCAGGACTCGTGATTATTGGAATACCTCCGGTTGGAGTTGAAAACCATTGATATGTGCCCCCTGGTGCTGTTGCGCTTAAGGTTACTGCCGATCCTGAACAAATAGTGGCATCAGCAACGGTTGGTGGAGGAGGGATTGCGTTTACAGTTACAGTAACTGCGCTCCTGGCACTTGTACATGTACCTATAATTGTTTGTACATAATAAATAGTATTTTGAGTTAAGGGAGAAGTTGTAAAATTACTACCGGTTGCTAATAGGGTACCTCCGGAAGCGGTATTATACCACTGATAAGAACCACCAGGAGCTGAGGCAGTTAAGGTTGCGGATGAGCCAGGACAAATGGTTACGTCAGAAGCAGTTGGAGCATCACATTGCTGAGCATACGCAGCATCACAGAATAATACAGATAAGAAAAGGAAAATCCCGGTTCTCATACCACAATATAACACTATTCTAATTGTTAAGTTGTGGAAAGCATCCGTTTATCAGCCCATTTAACTACCTAATGAGCGGGACCAAAACTACCTCCCGGACCACCAATGCCACCCATTCTGCGTATCTGTGGTCCTTGTTCCATTTCAGCAGGTTGCTGGCCAGTGAATTTTTGTAATCGCATAGTAAAGCTTAACATAAAATATCTGCCTAAACGGTTACTGCGGGTATCAATGGTTGAGTTATCAGTGAATGTTTTTGACACAGAAGTATTTTCATTAAACAAATCAAAACCATGAAGCTTTAAGCTTCCTCTTTTATCTTTAAAGAACTGTTTCTCCAGGTAAGTATTTAAAATCATGGGGTTGGCAGAAACATCGCCGGAATATCCGTTATTATAGTTTTTACTGAAATCAATGCCTAAAACCATTGACTTTAGAAAGAAAAACCTTCCTTCGGCTTCCAATGACCAGGTTGATGCTTCATTATTGCTGTTTAACGTTGATAATGAATAAGTATTCTTATTAAACATATACCGGACAGAAGGATTAAATTCTATCCATTTCGCAGGGTTTACAATTATTCTTAAACGCTGAAACAGGGTGGTATTTTTCCCGATATTTTCAAGGCTATTGCTAAACGAAATATTATTAGCATAGCTGGCAGCTCCTATAAATGAAAAGGTATATTTACGTTCTGCTACCGGAATTGATAATGCATAGAAGCCCCGGAGCGAATAATACCCATCTGCATTTAGATACCGGGTTTCCTGGGTAAAGGTCTTGTCAGGATTCCTGATCAGCACCGTATTTGAAACAATTTTGTCTTCAGTAAAACTTGCGGTTATATTAGTAAACAAGGATTTTCCGGTTTTATAATCGAAATTATTGTACCGGATGTTAAACATATGATTAAATTCTGCATTCAGATCGGGGTTA
>DASWTL010000103.1:0-25103 GCA_036402155.1 Sphingobacteriaceae bacterium
GGAGAATATTGAACCTTATGTTTCCGATACATTTAATCACTTTATTGCCGGTAAAGTATTTTTCCCTAAAAAGTTCCACATTTTCAAGTCTCCGACCGAACTGAAAGGCGAAGTGGACATGATGTTAAGTCTGGGGGGCGATGGGACCATGCTTGATGCTGTTGCCATGATTGGCGATTCGCAAATACCTCTGATCGGTATTAATTTCGGTCGGATGGGTTTTTTAGCAAGCATCAGTAAGGATAGTATTTGTACCGCCATACCTAGCCTCGTGCGTAACGAGTTTACACTAGATCCCCGTACAATGATAGCGGTAGAATCAGAGATGAATCTGTTTGGGAAAGAGAATTTTGCGTTGAATGATGTTACCATACATAAGCGGGATACTTCGGCGATGATGATCATTCATGCGTATCTGAATGGCGAGTTTTTAAATTCGTACTGGGCTGATGGGTTAATAGTGGCCACTCCTACAGGTTCTACAGCCTACTCTTTAAGCTGTGGAGGGCCTATCATATTTCCGTATTCCGGGAATTTTGTAATAACGCCAATAGCTCCTCACAATCTAAATGTACGGCCGATCGTTTTATCAGATTCCAATACGCTGTCTTTTGAGATCGAAGGCCGGAGTTCCAAGTATTTATTAACATGCGATTCACGAACGGAAGTAATAGACAATTCGGTTAAATTAACCCTTAAAAAAGCATCTTTTCAGGTTAATTTGGTGCGTTTACATAATGAGAATTACTTATCTACGTTAAGACACAAGTTATTGTGGGGTATCGATACCAGAAATTATTAATACTTAATGCGTAGAATCTTACTTTTTTCCTGGTTTATCGCCGGATTCGTTGCAGATCTGTCTGCACAGAGCTGGGAAATAGGCGGATTTGCCGGGAGTTCTGGTTACATGGGGGATATCAATCCTTCTGACCCTACGAAATTCACAGATCTGGCGTTTGGAGCTCAGGTTAAACGAAATATTGATCCATACTGGTCATTCAAATTCAGTGCCATGCATGGAAAAATACAGGCTAATGATGCCAAGTCTGCTAATGACTATCAGCGGCAGCGGAATCTTAGTTTTTACTCAGATATAACGGAAGCGGGTGTTCAGACTGAGTTTAATTTTTTCAACTATATTCCGGGAGTTAGTAAGAAAAAGTTTACACCATACCTGTTTGCTGGGATTGCTGGCGTTCTTTTTAATCCAAAGACTACTTATAATGGAAGGGAATACCAGCTTGCAGAATACGACACAGAAGGAGTTGATTATAAAACCTATGCAATTGCTGTTCCTTACGGGACGGGTATCAAATATAATATTACCCGTAACTGGAATCTGATCGGCGAAATAGGATACCGTACTGCTTTTACTGATTATCTGGATGATATAAGTATGATCTATCCGGATAAAAATAATTTAATTAATAATGATGCACGTGCCCTCTCAGACCGCTCTGGCGAGAATTCAGGTATTTATTATGGCGCTGCAGGCACTCAGCGGGGCGACTTCAGAAAAAGAGACACTTACATGTTTGCAGGTATAAGCCTAACTTATACCTTTGTGAGCCAAAAATGTTATACCTGGTAGCGCTCTTAAGTTAAATGGATGGGGTTAAAAGAACAAATTGATCTGGAAAGGTTGCCGCAACACGTTGCTGTAATTATGGATGGAAATGGCCGATGGGCTAAAGAAAAGGGTAAAATGCGGGTGTTCGGCCATAAAAATGGCGTGCTGGCTGTGCGCGATACAGTTGAAGGGGCCGTTGAAATTGGGATTAAATACCTTACCTTATATGCTTTTTCAACAGAAAACTGGAACAGGCCTAAATTGGAAGTAGCGGCTTTAATGGAACTTTTGGTTTCTACAATTAACAAAGAAACTAAAACTTTGATGGAAAATGGGGTACGTTTAAATGCAATAGGGGATTTAAAATCATTGCCTTCAAGATGCTATCAACAGCTTCAGGAAGCTATTGATAAAACGAAAGATAATAAAAATTGCACATTAACACTTGCTTTAAGTTATAGCTCCAGGTGGGAGATAGTTGATGCAGTACGTAAAATTGCAGATAAGGTAGAGAACAAGGACTTAAGTTCAGAGGATATTACAGAACAGGTTATATCTGACCATTTGAATACGGCTGGAATGCCTGATCCTGAATTGATGATCCGCACCAGCGGTGAGTATCGGATAAGCAATTATTTATTATGGCAGATGGCCTATTCCGAACTCTATTTTACTCCCAAGCTTTGGCCTGATTTCAGGCGTGAAGATCTGTTTGAAGCTGTTATTGACTTCCAAAAAAGAGAGCGTCGTTTTGGAATGATCAGTGAACAGATCAACTAAATTTTAGTTTTAACAATTTTTAACAACTGATTCAGTTAATTTAGCAGTGTAAATAGCAGAAATGAACCGTATTATATATATATTAATTTTATTACTTATCACCTCAGGGACAACTATGGCCCAATTTGGCCGTACCCAATCACCTGCTATAAAAAGCTCGAATGGTGATGAGTTTAGTTATCTCAATCCAAAAGAATATATCATTGGGGGCACAACCATAAGCGGCGTGCAGTTTCTTGATAAAGATGTTCTGATAACCATCGCAAAGCTGACTCCCGGCGAGCAGATCACTGTTCCTGGCGATGCTACCTCCAATGCCATAAAAAACTTATGGGCTCAGGGGCTGTTTGATGATATCGAATTAACCGTAACTGAAGTAAGAGGGGATTCGATATATTTCAATATTGCAGTAGTTGAACGCCCGAGACTAACACGTTTCGTTTTGCAGGGATTACGAAAAAGTGAAGTTGAAGCATTGAACGAAAAACTCGACGATAAAAAGTCTAAAGTTGTTAATGAGAATCTCCTGAAAAGCTCTACAGATATCATAAAAAGATACTTTAACGAGAAAGGATATCTGTATACTGAAGTTACTGTAGACCAGCTTAAGGATACATCCGAAGCAAACAATGTAATTCTGAAGTTAACAGTTGATAAAGGAGAGCGTGTTAAAGTTAACCATATCAACTTTGAAGGAAATAAAGACTTCTCTGATAAGAAGCTTAAAGGATACCTGAAAAAAACCAAACCCTGGATAGTTTTCAAGCGTAAGTTCCTTCGTGATAAATACGAAGAGGATAAACGTACTTTGGTTGCAAAAATGCAAGAAAAAGGTTATCGGGATGCGGAAATCATCAGCGATTCAATTATCCGTGTAAATGATAAGTTCATTAATATTGACATCAAGTTATATGAAGGTCCTAAATATTATTTCGGTAATATTTCGTTTGCAGGTAATGCCAAGTATCCAGCCTCTGTATTACAGCAGATTTTAGGAATAGAGAAAGGTGAAGTTTTTAGTGAAGAGAAGCTGAGTAAAAAGCTAAATGGCAGTCCTAACGGAAGTGACGTTTCTTCTTTATACCTGAATGACGGATATCTGACTTTTAATGCCGATCCTGTTCAGACCAAAATATATGGTGATACCGTAGATCTTGAAGTACGTATTTATGAAGGGCCGCAGTACACCATTAATAAAGTTAGTCTGAAGGGCAATGATATTACGAATGATAAAGTAGTTCTTCGTGAGATAAGAACGAAACCGGGTCAGAAGTTCTCAAAAGAGGCCATCGTGCGTACAACACGTGAAATTGCTCAGCTTGGTAATTTCGATGAGCAGAAAACAGATGTAAAACCTATTCCAAATCCGGCAGATGGTACTGTAGATATTGAATACACCGTAGTTGAAAAGCCATCCGATCAGATTGAGCTTTCAGGTGGTTTCGGGGGCGGCCGTATTATCGGAACCCTGGGATTAACGTTTAATAATTTCTCGGCCCGTAACCTGTTTAATATGAAGGCGTGGAAGCCCCTGCCGAAAGGTGATGGTCAGAAACTAAGCATCAGGGGTCAAACTAACGGTAAGCAATACCAATCGTACAGCTTTTCATTTTCTGAACCCTGGCTGGGCGGACGTAAGCCAATTTACTTCGGTATCAGTGCGTTTACATCGTTGCAGTCAAATCAGTACTACGATGATATTCCGGATGATCAGATATCTAAAATTCGTTTAAATGGTATTACATTCAGTTTAGGACAGCGGCTTAAGTGGCCTGATGATTATTTCCAGATCAATCATTCTATCAACATGCAGCAGTATGTGTTAAAGAATTATCCGGGCTTTTTATTTTCAACAGGTAACTCTTATAACTTTAACTTAACCCAGGAGCTGAGCAGAAACTCTATCGATGCACCTATTTATCCAACGTCCGGATCACATTTAAAGCTGACCATTCAGGCTACACCTCCATACTCATTGTTTAACGATGTTAATTATCGTACAGCAACAGATCTTAGACGGTACCGTTTTACAGAATATCATAAATGGAAGTTCGACTCGCAATGGTACCAGCGCATTTATGGCAAACTGGTATTAAAGGCTCAGGCGCAGTTCGGTTTCCTTGGTCAGTATAACAGGGCGGTTGGTCAGTCGGCTTTTGAAAGGTTTAAATTAGGTGGTGATGGAATGCAGGGCTTTGACTTCTTACAGGGATCGGAAGTAATTGCTATGCGTGGTTACTCAAATAACTCCATTATCCCGGTTGGATCAAATCCAAATATTGCCAGGAACTCAGGTAGCCCGATCTATAATAAGTACATACTTGAGCTGCGTCATCCGGTAACTGTGAGTGACCAGGCTACCATCTTTTTACTGGCTTTTGCTGAAGGCGGAAATACCTGGAATACTTTCAAGGATTTTACACCGTTTAATGTTCGCAGGTCAGCTGGTGTAGGTGCAAGAGTATTTCTTCCTATTTTTGGATTACTTGGAATTGATTACGGATTTGCATTCGATAAGATTCCGGGCATAGCAGATTACAAGCAAGGGTTTAGCTTTAGCATCGCTCAGCAATTAGGAGGCGGATTTTAAAGAGTATTTTATGAAAAGATATTTTATTACAGGAATAATTATTTTATTTTCAACTTTTGGTGCATTGGCACAGCGGTTTGCTTATGTTGATAGTGAATATATTTTAAAGCATATACCAGAGTATACATCAGCACAGAAACAGCTTGATGCATTGTCATCACAATGGCAGAAAGATGTGGATAAGAGGTTCTCTGATATCGAGCGATTATATAAGGCGTATCAGGCTGATCAGGTGTTGCTGACACCGGATATGCGTAAGCGCAGGGAGGATGAGATTATTGCAAAGGAAAAAGAAGCTAAGGAATTTCAACAGATAAAATTCGGTTATGAAGGGGAGTTATTTCAGCAGCGTACCCGTTTGGTAAAGCCAATTCAGGACCGGGTTGCAAAAGCTATTCAGGCAGTTGCCGAGAATCAGTCGCTGGACATGGTCTTTGATAAAAACAGCGAAATCATGCTTTTATATGCCAGTCCGCGTCTTGACAAAAGCAATGATGTCATCACCAGGTTAGGATATAAACCGGGATCAGTTGTTAAACAATAAAACAGAAAAATTAACGTAATAATCAAACAATCAAAACAATGAAATCCCATGGTGATAGTATATGGGCGCTTCATCTTATTTAAAAAATAAACCAGAAACATGAAACATTTAATTAGAGTAGCAGTAGTAGCGTTAGGAGTAGTTTTTGCAGGAAGCGCTGCCAATGCACAACAAAAGTTTGCCCATATAAATTCAAGCGATCTTTTACAATCCATGCCTGAAATGAAATCTGCTGATGCCGCTTTTCAAACCTTTGCAAAAGCCAAACAAGCACAGCTTGAGCAAATGGATCAGGAGCGCCAGAAAAAGATCAATCTTTATACCGAAAAATCTAAAACGCTTAGCGAGGCTAATAAAGAAGTTGTTGGGAAAGAAATTGAAACACTGGTAAAAGAAATTCAGGATATGGAGAAACGTATTGCTGATACTCAGGCCAAAGCAGAGCAGGAAGTAGCTACAAAACGCCAGGAATTATACCAGCCTGCTATTAATAAAGCAGAAGCTGCAGTAAAGGCAGTGGCTAAAGAAAAAGGTTATGCATACGTTTTTGATATTTCTCAGCCGGGTGTAGTATATTTTGACGGCGGTGAAGATATGCTTGCTGCAGTTAAAGCTAAGCTGGGTATTTCTGCTACTGCAAGTACTGCTCCTAAAAAATAAAAGGAAATTAACTAGTTTTAAAAGCGAAGTGGATAATAATTCAGCTTCGCTTTTTTTATTTTTACCCCATGAGCTCAGCATTACCTTTAGGGATTTTTGATTCAGGCATTGGCGGATTAACCGTAGCCGGTGCAATTAGTAAAATATTGCCAAAGGAGCAGCTTATATATTTCGGAGATACTGCCCACCTGCCTTATGGGGATAAATCTCCCGAAGCTATAAAGTATTACAGTCTGAAGATTGGCAAACTGTTACTGGATAAGAAGTGTAAGATGATCATCATTGCCTGTAATACCGCTTCATCTCATGCTTACCATGATCTTGTGAATTTTCTTGGCGACAAAGTACCCATTATTAATGTAATTGATCCGGTGGTCGACGCTGTTAGAAAGGCTGATAAGTATAAGAAAATAGGTGTAATAGCAACAAAATCTACCATAAAATCCGGCATTTATGAAAAGAAGCTAAAAGAAGCAGTTCCTCAGATACAGGTAGCGTCATTAGCTACACCTTTACTGGTGCCGATGATTGAAGAAGGATTTTTCAATAATAATATCAGCAAAACTGTTATCCATTCATATTTATCATCGTCTAAACTTAAAAAAATTGATAGCCTGATTTTAGCTTGTACCCACTTTCCCTTAATCAGGCCGGAGATCAATTCATTTTACCAGGGCAAGGTTGACATAATAAATACAGCAGAGATCGTAGCTGAATACGTTGCAGATCAGTTAAAAGCCCATGATCTTTTAAATACCGGAGACCGTAAAAAGCATCAGTTTTACGTGTCCGATTTTACAGAATCATTTCAGAGCAGCACGCGATTGTTCTTTGGAGAAAAAATACATCTGAAGCATTTGCCTATCTGGGATTAAAACAACCCTGTATTTTGCTTTGCCTAAGGCGGATGTAATTGTTATAATAACCATGGCAGCCCATTTCTAGTGTGTTGATTATTAGCCATTAGCGCCATTTATAAAACTTATTTATCATATCTCAGCATGATTGTTTAAGTTTGTATACTAAATTAGTATACATTCGGTTTTGAACTTTTATGTGATCTCCATTCTTGTAGCGACGTTGATATTTAGTTTTACAGCGGGTTTTACGTTATTCGCTGTTTACTCTGAACGGAAGATCTCAGCATTTATCCAGGATCGTCTGGGTCCAATGGAAGTTGGTAAGTTTGGATGGCTACAGTCCTTTGCAGATATATTAAAATTAGTTCAGAAGGAATTTATAATCCCTTCGGTTGCAGACAAAGCCTTGTTTCTTCTCGCGCCGTTAATTATTTATGTTTCGGTTTACATGGGTTTTGCTGCTGTGCCCTGGGGCCCGGATCTTTCGCCGCTATCATTAAATCTGGGCGTGTTCTATATTTTCGCCATTTTATCTGTCGAAACGGTAGGTATTCTTATGGCAGGATGGGGATCTAATAATAAATATGCCTTACTGGGTTCTATGCGTTCTGTAGCGCAGATCGTTTCTTACGAAATCCCTACCGGAATTGCTTTGGTTTCTGTTGTGATGATTTCGCAAACATTAAATATGCAGGAAATTGCAATAAAACAGGGTATATTGTCTCCTGATACGATAAAATTTCTTGGTATTTGGAATGTGAAAGATATTGGCGGTTTTCTGGCATGGAATATTTTTCAGGCGCCACATCTGATAGTAGCTTATATTATATATTTTATTGCTTCGCTGGCAGAGTGTAACCGGGCACCTTTTGATATTCCTGAAGCTGAATCTGAGCTGGTAGCCGGATTTCACGTAGAATATTCAGGCCTTAGATTTGCATTCATCTTTCTTGCAGAGTATGCGTTAATGTTCCTTGTTGGTATGATTGGCGTTATACTGTTTTTAGGTGGATGGAATACGCCGTTGCCTAATATGGGTGCGGTAGCATTAGCAGACTGGACTACGGGGACAGCCTGGGGAGTATTCTGGATAATTATAAAAACATTGCTGGTGGTGGCCGTACAGATCTGGATCAGGTGGACATTGCCGCGGTTGCGAATAGATCAGTTAATGTCGCTTTGCTGGAAAGTGTTAACGCCGCTTGCTTTTTTATGCATGCTGATATCTGGTTTTTGGAGGTTAATTGTAATGTAATATGTGGGGAAGATCATTTAAAGGATTAATTACAGCGTTTACCGGCCTTGGCATTACGTTAAGGCATATGTTTGCTGCACGTACTGGTCGCAATTTAAAATCAATTAAGAACGGAAGTTATTTCACACAACAGGATGGCACCACTACCATACAATATCCGCATGAGAAAATGCCTGTACCTGAAGTTGGACGGTATAATCTGCATGTGGAAATAGATGATTGTATAGTTTGTGATCTGTGTGCCAAGATATGCCCGGTTGATTGTATCGACATAGAAAGTATTAAATCAACTGGTCCGATCGGACAAACATCTGATGGAACAACCAAACGGTTATATGCCGCCAAATTCGATATTGATATGGCAAAGTGCATGTACTGCGGGCTATGCACGGTTGTTTGTCCAACAGAATGTATTACAATGACAGATTCATATGACCTGAGCTTTTCGCTGTTAAGTGACCTGACTTATAGCTTTTCGGATATGACTGCTGAAGAAGCCGCCGAGAAAAGACTTGAACTTGAACAGCAAATGGCTGAGAAAAAAGCTGCAAAAGAGGCTATGTTAAACCAAAAAAATTCTATCGAATGAGTATAGAGCAGCTGGTATTTTATTTCTTTGCCGCAGTAGTACTGATCTCTGCTTTTTTTGTGGTGACTATGAATAACCTGGTGCGGAGTATATTTCTGTTCTTTGTCACCTTGTTTGCAGTGGCGGGGTTATTCATTTTTGCGCTTGCTGATTTCGTGGCCTTAACGCAGGTTGTAATTTATGTTGGTGGCGTATTGGTTCTTATGCTGTTTGCTTTTATGCTGTCGAATAAGCAGCTTTTAAACGATCTGAAAGTGGTTAAAATAAAGTCTGTACACTCACTGCCTGCATTTCTAGTAGCTTTAATATTTCTATTTATTCTGGTTAATGTAATCATTGCTGCACAGCCGGAAAGCATCAGCTGGCTTCAAAATAAATCAAACTGGCTGCAGCCTGCCGATAATACGGTGAATCAAATAGGAATTCAGATCATGACGCGATATTTACTTCCTTTTGAGGTGGTTTCTGTATTATTATTAATGGCTTTAATAGGCGCTGCACACATCGCCAGAAAGGATAAAGTATGATCCCATTATCGCATTTCCTTATAATAAGCGCAGTCCTTTTTTGTATCGGGTTATTTGCCGTTTTATCCAAACGCAATGCCATCCAGATCCTGATAGGAATTGAATTTATGATCAATGCGGGAGTTTTAAACCTGGTTGCCTTCAGCAGATATGACCGCATAAACTCAGGCGGACAGGTATTTGCATTGTTTGCAATTGTACTTGCAGCAGCTTCTGTTGCTGTAGCTTTAGCAATCATTCTGAATGTTTATAAGAAGAGCAGTACCATAGATCTCTCAAAAGTCAATCAACTAAGTGATTAATTTGGAAGCGCTATCTCAAAATTATATAGTTCTTGCAATTCTGGCGGTGTTGTTACCGGTAGCCGGCTTTTTACGGGTGTTATTTATAAAGAACACTTCCAGAGCTTTTTTTTACGCTATTGCAGGCATATCAGCCAGTTTTATAATTTCCGCGTATATTTTTACTGCGGTTTGGAATAATCAGACGGTCCATTACCAGGCCAATTGGTTTACCATCGGAAATACAACCATCAGCATTGGTATTTTAATCAATAACCTTGCTGCATTAATGATGGTGCTCGTGACCGGAATTTCACTGCTAGTGCATATTTATTCACTGGCATATATGAAAAACGATCCCCTGATACATCGCTATTGCGGATACCTGGGATTGTTTTGCGGGTGTATGTTGTTACTGGTCATCGCAGATAACCTGCTGGTGCTGTATATGGCCTGGGAGCTGGTCGGGTTTTCATCATACCTGCTTATCGGGTTCTGGTTCACAAAAGATGCTGCTGCCATTGCTGCAAAAAAGGCCTTTATTATGAACCGCATCGGAGATGTCGGCTTCCTGATAGGTCTTTTTATAATTTACACGCAGTTTGGAACTTTTGATATCCAAAAGCTTTTCGGTGAGCAGGGATTAGTTGGATCAGCAATACTTCATAATGGCGTTTGGATAGCCGCCTCTGGCCAGCTGCCTGCCATGTGGCTTACCGTGGCCGGAATAGCTTTTTTTATGGGCGCTGCTGCAAAATCTGCGCAGTTCCCGTTACATACCTGGCTTCCTGATGCGATGGAAGGGCCTACATCGGTTTCATCTTTAATCCATGCGGCAACCATGGTGGCGGCTGGTGTATTTCTGGTGGCCCGGATCTTTCCGTTGTTTAATGAAACTGTTTTGTTGTTTATTGCAATAACAGGAGTCTTTACAGCCTTTCTGGCGGCAACAATTGCGCTTACACAAAATGACATCAAGCGGGTACTGGCTTTTTCAACTATTTCGCAGCTTGGATTTATGATGCTGGCTATGGGGACCGGCTCTGTGGCAGGAGGAATATTTCATCTGGCTACGCATGCATTTTTTAAGTGTCTGCTCTTTCTTGCAGCAGGGGCTATTATACATGAGCTGGGTCATGTTAAAGAAAAGGAGAACGTGGATTTTGATACCCAGGACATCCGCCTGATGGGTGGTCTCCGGAAGCGTATGCCCGTAACTTTTTATACCATGGTAGTTGCGTCACTGGCATTGGTCGGACTTCCATTTACCTCAGGATATTTATCTAAAGATGCCATCCTGATCCATTCTTTTGAATGGGCTAAATCCAGGGGCGGGCTGTTTAAAATAATCCCATATACAGCTTTGCTGGTAAGTTGGTTGACGACATTTTATATTTCACGGCTTATTTTTAAGGTGTTTTTTGGTGAATGGCGTTTACAGAAGAAGCTGAATGCTATATTCTCTGTACATGAAAGCCCTGCTGAAATGAAGTATCCAATGATTATACTGGCAGTGTTCAGCTTGTTTTTTATTTTTTCATATCACCCTCTTCTTTTTGAGAAAAGCTGGATATTGAGTGGTTTTGATCAGGCAGAATCTCTGCAGCGGATAAATGCTTTTCATACCATCATTCCGGCAACTGTTAATTTAATAAGTTTATTAATCATATACCTCTGTTATCGCTGGTATGTAAAGCCGGGATTTGCCGGTGTTGCTCAAAGCAATTTCTTCTACAGACTTTCTGAAAGTCAGTGGTATTTTGACAGGATTTATGATATCCTGATTATTAAACCGGTAACCCAATTGTGGACAGCTGTTTACTGGTTTGAAAGACGGGTTGTTGATGGAATTGTAAATTTAGCCGGCAGTTTCGGAATAATTAGCTCGTCTGTTTCGGCCTGGGTTGATAAATATCTGATTGATGGAATTGTAAACGGGGTGGCTGTGTTGGCAAAGAGGATCGGCGATTTTTCACGTCATTTCCAAACCGGGAGGTTACAGCACTACCTGGTAACCATGTTGTTTTTTGTTCTTACTTTTTTTGTTTTGAAATACTTTACCCAGCTTTTATGAGCCTGCTTTCTTTAATTATTTTTCTACCGTTACTAGTGGGTTTAGTTATCCTGATCCTGCCGGCATCGCTTCAGCAAAAATTTAAATACATAACCTTAGTTGTAACCCTGATACAATTGGTGATAAGCGGTTTTATTTATTTAAAGTTTGATCCGTCAATTGCGGGAATACACCAGGAGACCCAGTTCCAGCTAGTTGAGAAGCTGTCATGGATTCGCCTCGATCTGGGAACCGCAGGGAAACTTGAGATTGATTATTTCCTCGGTATTGACGGCCTTTCTATGCCCTTTCTTTTTCTTACTTCACTGATAATGGCGGTCGCTGTTCTTTCATCGTGGGAGATAAAAACTAATCTGAAAGCATTTTTTGCATTATTTCTTTTACTTGATGCAGCCATAATGGGAGTATTCTGCGCGCTTGATTTCTTCCTTTTTTACATTTTCTACGAACTGATGCTCTTGCCTTTATATTTCCTGATAGGGATGTGGGGCGGGATACGTCGCGAGTATGCAGCCATGAAATTCTTCCTGTATACGCTCTTTGGATCTGTATTTATGCTTCTGGTGATCATAGGATTATACTTCTCTGTAGTTAATCCGGCTACCGGCAACCATACATTTAATATGATCACCATGATGGATCCTGCTAATTTTGTTCAGGGATCTATATTTTCAGCTGCAGCAAACCTCGAGTTATTTGGTATTTCAGCACGGTTGCTGGCCTTTATCGTGTTGTTTATTGCGTTTGCTATCAAGGTTCCAATTGTTCCGCTGCATACCTGGCTGCCTGATGCTCACGTAGAAGCTCCGACGCCTATTTCCATTATCCTTGCGGGTATCTTACTCAAGATAGGCGGATATGGAATATTAAGAGTGTGTTTCAGCATCTTTCCGGATGCCGCATCTCAATCATCGTGGTGGATAGGGCTTATTGGAGTGGTATCTATAATTTATGGCGCATTAAATGCGCTTGCACAAAAAGATCTTAAAAGATTAGTCGCGTATTCATCCGTATCGCATATGGGTTTTGTTTTATTGGGAATAGCATCCGGAACTGTAGAGGGTGTAAGCGGTGCAATGCTCCAAATGATCAGTCATGGGTTCTTATCAGCGATGTTATTCTTCCTGGTGGGTGTGCTGTATCAAAGAGTGCATGATCGTGATATATACAGTTTCCGGGGTTTAGCCACATTAATGCCCGCGTATTCTGCTTTCATAATGGTTGCTTTTTTTGCCTCATTAGGTTTACCCGGCTTCTCGGCATTTATTGCGGAAGCATTTACTTTAATTGGCGCTTTCAGTTCTGAAAGTGTGAACGGATGGCTGCCGCGATGGATGGCCATTGGCGGCTCGATCGGAATCTTGCTCAGCGCCGCCTATTTTCTTTGGACTTTACAGCGAATGTTCTTTGGCCAACCCCGTTTAAAAGGCGGAGATAACTGGCTGTCACAATTATCGGATGTAAACCTGAGAGAAAAAATTGCACTGGCTCCTCTGGCGCTTATGGCATTACTCCTTGGAATACTCCCATCCATTGCCTTTGATAAAATGAATACTTCGGTAATTGAATTTGTCCGTTTCATTACCTCTTAATATGAAAGACCTTCTGCCATACATACCAGGTTTTATTAATGATGCAATGAAAAGTCTCGGGTTCTTTATGCCCGAAATCGTTCTAACGATTGGCTTTATCCTTGTGGTTATCACCGATGCTTTTTCGGCGAAGAAAAGCAACGGACCATTTTACCTCACATTAATAAGTCTGGTTGTTGCCGGTGTATTCACCATTCAGCAGCTTCAATATAAAAGTACTGAGCTCTTTAGCGGAATGCTCATTTCCGATCATTCAGGTGTGTTGTTCAAGCTGGTATTCTTAATGGTGGGATTGATTTTCATCTTATTCCTGAAGAATAACCGTGACTTTAATTCCCATGCCAAGGGAACCGGGGATGCCTGTTCTATTTTTCTTGCAGTTTTATTGGGTATGAATCTGATGGCCATGTCGTCAAACCTGTTGATGATATTTATATCTATTGAGATGGTTTCCATCGGATCATATTTAATGGTTGGTTATATATCAAAAGATAACCGTCAGACGGAGGCCGCTGTGAAGTATGTCATCTTCGGCGCTGTCTGCTCTGCGATAATGCTGTATGGATTGTCTCTGATTTACGGTTTAACCGGAACCCTTAATCTCAGCAGTCCTGAATTGATCCGCGGACTGTCAGAGGTTCCACCATTGGTTTCAGGAGTGATTATCATACTGGTGTTGGTTGGAATTGGATTTAAACTGTCTGTGGTTCCGTTTCATTTTTGGAGTCCTGATGTGTATGAGGGAGCTCCGACACCTGTGACTGCTTTTCTTTCCACCGGCCCAAAAGCTGCCGGGTTTGCCATTCTTATCCGGTTTCTAACACCATTGCAAAATGGCGACTCTACCCAATTAGATAATCTCCTTTTTAATTTTAATGCTATTCTGGCTGTTGCAGCTATGGCGAGCATGGTTATAGGTAATTTCGGCGCTATATGGCAGAATAACATCAAGCGAATGCTGGCTTACTCGTCTATTGGTCATACCGGTTTTTTGCTGATGGCTATAATAGCATTCTCTGCAGCCGGCTTCAAAGCGCTCATGTTTTATATAGTCATTTATGCAATAATGAACATGGCTGCATTCATCCTGGCAAATGAGGTGGAAGAGCTCACGGGTTCAGAAGAAGCAGATGATTATAAAGGTTTAGGCAAGCAGTTCCCCTTGTTGATGGTATGTTTTGTAATTGTTCTTGTTTCACTAACGGGATTGCCGCCAACAGCCGGTTTCACCGCTAAATTTTTGATCTTTTCTTCAGCCCTTGACTCTTATAATGCATCCGGATCTGTTTGGCTATTGCTTTTAATGATAACAGGAGCAGTAACTACAGTGGTATCTTTGTTTTATTATTTTAAAATTCCTCTTAATGCTTTCCTGAAAGCCCGTGAAACTCCATATGGATTGGTAAAATATACATCCATGAAGCCTATTTGGATTATTTTAAGTGTTTTATTGATTGTTTTGCTCTTTGTTCCGGGTATTATAATCTCATTTTTATAAAATAGTATGTTGTTTATGCGATTTTATCAATATTAGTCTTATTAATTGGCTTAAAAACAGTTTTTTTTATAATTATTATTATATTTTGTATACATTTGTATATAAATATCTGAATAATTGTAAAATATGGCGAAAAATTTATCTAAATTTCCTTTTGTTTTTTTGATAATTATCATATTCCTGGGTTTTTTATTCCCAAGTGTGCCAAATAAAACACCAGATCATTCTAATATTAGCTTTACGGATACCGCCTGGATGTTAACAGCAACGGCATTAGTATTAATTATGACCCCTGGGTTGGCATTTTTCTACGGTGGAATGGTTAATAAAAAGAATGTGATATCAACCATGCTGCAAAGTTTTATTTGCATGTCAATTATCACTATTCTTTGGGTAGTTTTTGGATTTAGTCTTGCTTTTGGTGAAAGTCAGGGCGGAATTATTGGTAACCCGTTAACCTATTTTATGATGGGTGGTGTTATTGATGGAGAACCATGGAAACTCGCACCCACTATTCCGCTTGTTTTGTTTGCCATGTATCAGCTTAAATTTGCAATCATCACACCTGCACTTATTACCGGTGCATTTGCAGAACGCATCCGCTTCATATCCTATGTATTGTTTATTTGCCTTTTTTTTATTGTGATATATGCTCCTCTGGCTCATGCCACATGGCACCCTGATGGCATCCTGGCTAAGCTTGGCGTGCTTGATTTTGCTGGTGGTACAGTAGTTCATATGTCGGCAGGTTGGGCAGCGCTCGCTTCAGCCCTTTATTTAAAGAAGCGTAACGAACCCAATCACAATCCTGCCAGGATCACTTACGTCATGCTTGGTACAGGCTTACTCTGGTTTGGATGGGTTGGTTTTAACGCAGGTTCTGCATTTGGTGCCAATCATCTTTCGGCAGTGGCATTATCTACCACGATGACAGCATCTGCAGCTGCGGCATTAGCCTGGATATTTTTTGATGCTGCAAAAGGGCGTAAGCCTTCTGCTATGGGAACCTGTATAGGTGCTGTTGTTGGTCTTGTAGCTATAACTCCGGCTGCCGGCTTCGTGACAATCCCACACTCCCTGATTATAGGGGTTATATCTTCTATAGTGAGTAACATAGTTGTAGACTGGCGCACGCGTACAGCTATTGATGATACTCTTGATGTATTTCCATGTCATGGAGTAGGAGGGATGGTTGGGATGCTACTTACCGGTGTTTTTGCATCACAGGCAATAAATCCGGCAAATGCTACTGGAAATGGTCTTATTTTTGGCGAGACAAAGCTGTTCTTTGTTCAATCCATAGCGCTAGTGGCTGTCTCCTTATTCGCTTTTTTCGGTTCATTATTGTTATTAAAAGTTACTGATGTGATCAGCCCGTTACGTGTATCTGATGAAGACGAAAGGATGGGTCTCGACCTCAGTCAGCACGGTGAGAAACTTTGATTTAAGAATGGTTTATTAGTGATAAAATATGTAATTTTGCGAGCTCATTGGAGCTATGAGCGAACAGATAAAACATGAGTGCGGTATCGCACTAATCCGGCTTTTAAAACCCCTATCTTATTACCAGGAAAAATATGGAACCGCACTTTACGGGCTCAATAAATTATACCTGCTTATGGAAAAGCAGCATAACAGAGGCCAGGATGGAGCGGGAATAGCCAATATAAAGCTGGACGTAAAACCAGGCAACCGGTATATAAGCCGTTACAGGGCGATGGGGTCCACGGCTGTAGCTGAGATATTTGAATATGTTCAGCGAAAGTTTGCAGAGGTTCAAAAAAGTTCGCCTGAGCTTCTTCAGGATACTAAATGGCTTAAGGAAAATATCAGTTTTACGGGTGAAGTACTACTGGGCCACCTCCGGTATGGAACTCATGGAAAGAACAGCATCGAAAGCTGTCATCCGTTTCTTCGTCAAAACAACTGGATGAGCCGTAACCTGGTAATTGCAGGTAACTTCAATATGACCAATACCGATGAGCTGCTTGAGCAGCTCTTTGAGTTAGGACAGCATCCAAAAGAGCGGGCAGATACGGTTACCGTGCTAGAAAAGATCGGCCACTTTTTGGATACGGAAAATCAGGAACTTTTTGATCGCTTCAAGTCGGAAGGATATAATAATGCAGAAATCAGCCTCAAAATAGCCGACCATGTTGATATTGCACGGATATTGCGCCGCTCTGCCAAAACATGGGATGGCGGATATACTATCGCCGGAATTTTAGGTCATGGAGATGCATTCGTAATGCGCGATCCGGCAGGCATACGTCCTGCTTTCTATTATTATGATGATGAAGTGGTTATTGCCACATCCGAGCGTCCGGCAATTCAAACGGCATTCAATATCCCTATTGAGGAAATAAAAGAAATTAAACCCGGTCACGCACTGATTGTAAAGAAGGATGGTTCTATTTCTGAAGAAGAATTCAGACAGCCGGAGGTTCAAAAGTCATGCTCATTTGAGCGGATCTATTTTTCGCGCGGAAGTGATGCCTCAATATATCGTGAACGGAAAATGCTGGGCAAATTACTTTGTCCGCAGATTCTTAGGGCTGTAAACCATGATTTCAAGAATACAGTGTTTTCGTACATACCCAACACGGCAGAAATTGCTTTTTACGGTATGGTTGAAGGTCTGAATACGCATATTAACTTAACCCAAAAGGAAACTTTGTTGAGACGTGATGATAAGATCTCGGACGAAGAACTGGAGGAAATGCTTAATATGGCGCCCAGGGTTGAGAAAATTGCCATAAAAGATGTTAAACTGCGTACATTCATTACCCAGGACGCTGACCGTTCGGATATGGTTGCACACGTTTATGATACAACCTATGGTTTAATACGTACTGGAGAGGACACATTGGTTGTGCTTGATGACTCCATTGTACGGGGTACTACCTTAAAGCAAAGTATTTTAAAGATCCTTGATCGGTTAGGACCTAAAAAAATAATTATTGTATCCTCTGCGCCACAGATCCGGTATCCCGATTGTTATGGGATTGATATGTCGAGGATGGGAGAGTTTGTAGCATTTGAAGCCGCAATTTCCCTGCTCAAAGAAACCGGTAAAATGTCGGTGATCCAGGAGGTGTTTGATAATTGTCAGGCAAGCACTAAGCAGAATAAGGAAGATGTTGTAAATCATGTAAAAGCGATTTATGCACCATTTTCGG
Organism: Sphingobacteriaceae bacterium; assembly: GCA_036402155.1. Classification (GTDB taxonomy): domain Bacteria; phylum Bacteroidota; class Bacteroidia; order Sphingobacteriales; family Sphingobacteriaceae; genus DASWTL01. Next base: position 18,003 of record DASWTL010000103.1, read on the forward strand.
CCCAGCAAATATCTGACCGTATAGCGCAAATTATCACGCCTAAAGAGGTAAAAGCAGAGGTTCAGGTCATCTATCAGACACTGGAAAACCTCCATCATGCTTGTCCTGATAATCTTGGAGACTGGTATTTCTCTGGCGATTACCCAACCCCAGGTGGAAACAAAGTGGTTAATAAAGCCTTTATGAACTGGATGGAAGGGAAGAATCAGCGGGCGTATTAGGTTGTGGGTTTTGGGTTGTAGGTTTTGGGTTGTGAGTTGCAGGTTCTGAGTTGTGGGTTTTAGGTGGCAGGTTGTAAGTTGTGTGTTGTACGTATTGCCAGATTACACATTATCCCATTCCCACATTATCCCATTCCCATATTATCAAATTGCCACATTGACAAATTATCACATTGCCAAATTATCCCATTGTCAAATTGCCACATTGCCAAATTTTCACATTAAAATAAGCTGTAAATTATTCGCAGGGCAAAAATAATGATCAGACTGCCGGCAATTCGGTTCAGCAGGTTGATCGTATTTTCTTTTATTCTGTACCGGAGCTTATTGGCATAATGCGCTTTCAACACATCCATACTAAGCTGCGTGATTAAAATTGCGCTAAAAAAAGGAATGATGTGTGAAGGTTCAAACTCTCCGGCCACAGAAATTACGCCGCCGGTAACACTTAACCAGTAAATTAGTACGGATGGATTAAGAAGGCACATGAAAAACCCTTTCAGGAAATATCCTGTATGATGTCTTTTTGATGAAACGGATTCGTAGTTAATCTTTACCTTTTTAATCAGGTAATAGATTCCTATGGATAAAAGTACTGCACTTCCTGCAATACCGATCTGAATTCGATATTTAGTTTCCAGCGCTAAAAAGGATGATCCGTAAACAGTCAGCCCGATATAAATGATATCGGCCAGCATAACGCCAATAGCTAATGATATGCCCGCATAGAATCCCTTCTCAATACTTGTTTTTATTAGTGCAAAAAAAACCGGGCCGGTTAGGAATGATAAAACGATCCCTAATCCTATGCCTGATACAATTGTTTCTATCATTAACGGGTCACATTTCTGTCAGCACACGAAGATGCAATTTTATGATTAAAAGTTCGTGTTTGCCGACTATAAAAAGAATAAAAGATTAACGCGAATAAATGAAATTTAACTTATGTTAGTGCGTATTTTATATGCTAACTCAAAATAACCGCAAATAATGGAAAATTCTTCTCAAAAAGGGTATGCTTCAGCCTTGTATACCCTGGTTATGGTGTTTTTCTTCTGGGGGTTTCTGGCAGCGTCCAACGGAATATTCATACCTTTTTGCAAGACGCATTTTAATTTAACGCAGTTTGAATCGCAATTGATCGATTCGGCATTCTATGGAGCCTATTTTATTGGTTCTTTGCTTTTATACCTGTTCTCTACGGGAGTTGGGTACGATATATTGAATAAAATAGGATTCAAAAATGGAATTGTTTACGGCTTTCTGATCTCCATCGTTGGTGCTTTATGTATGATACCTTCTGTTAATTCCGGAGAGTATCTTCTTATTCTGGCATCCTTTTTTATTATAGCGCTCGGATTTTCACTACAGCAGACCGCCGCCAACCCTTTTGCGATAGCGTTGGGTGATCCTGCAACGGGGGCCCACCGACTCAGTCTGGCCGGTGGAGTTAACTCATTCGGTACCACAGTAGGCCCGATCATAGTAACCCTGGTATTATTTGGAACCGTGGTGGCTACCCAGGAACAAGTTAATAATGCCTCAATTACTTCCATCAATATCCTGTATATGATTCTGGCAGGTGTGTTTTTGTTGGTAGCCGGTATTTTCTTTGTCGCTAAAATGCCGCGTGTTACATCCGACGAGGAATTCGAAAAAACTCCAAAGGCAACTCGCTCATTATTATTGATCACTGCAATTATTGCTGCGCTCATTGGTATTGGTTATGTAATACCCGAAGATGCCGGAAGTACCGGTAAACTTATTCTCCTTACACTGGGCTTATTTGGTGTAGTAGCAGTTCTTTTGTTTTCCAACACGGCAGCTCAGAAAAACAGCGCCGGCTGGGGAGCTATGAAATACCCTCAACTGGTACTTGGCATGATCGCCATTTTCGTATATGTAGGCGTAGAGGTAAGTATTCAGAGTAATATGGGGGCATTGTTAAAAACACCTGAATTTGGCGGATTTAATGAATCTGAGATATCACATTTTATTTCTCTTTATTGGGGGAGCTTAATGATTGGCAGGTGGACCAGCGCTGTAACGGTATTTAACGTAAGTAAGTCTACCAAGCGTCTTTTAACTATCATCGTTCCTTTCATTGCGTTTGCTGTTGTGCTGGGAGCTAATTATTTAAGCGGCAATGATATTAATGATCTTTATGTGTATGCGGTTTGCATTGTTATTTTAATTGCTGCTAATTTCTGGGCACAGGAAAAACCTGCAAAGCTGTTAATGATATTAGGCATTTTAGGTGTTATCGCCATGATCATCGGATTAGCGACTACAGGTAAACTGGGGTTGTACGCTTTTATAAGCGGCGGATTGGTTTGTTCAGTTATGTGGCCATGCATATTTGCATTAGCGATCACAGGATTGGGGAAATTTACGAGTCAGGGGTCAGCTTTTTTAATTATGATGATCCTTGGTGGAGCTATTATTCCTCCGCTTCAGGGTGGGTTAGCAGATATTACAACGATCCACTTGTCCTACTGGGTAACAGTTTTCTGCTTTGCATATATTGCGTTTTATGCGTGGGGCGTGACCGGTTCATTACGTAAGCAGGGTATTCATCTGGAAGATGTGCCGGTTGCAGGAAGTCATTAAGAATGAATAATATTAAGCCAAGTTTCGATACTATTTTTATGAATTTAGCCACTGAGCTGGCACAACGCTCGCATTGCGTAAAAGCTCATGTTGGCGCTGTCCTTACCAAAGATACCCGCATCATCTCCATCGGGTATAACGGACCACCCGCAGGCACACATAACTGTGATGAAGAATGGCCTGAAACCGGATGTCCCAGAGATTCACGAAATAGCTGTTCCCTTGCTCTTCATGCGGAAGAAAATGCCATTCTGTATGCCACTAAAAATGGCGCTGAACTGGAAGGTTCTACTCTGTATATCACATTGTCCCCATGTTTGCCCTGTGCACGGCTTATATTTTCATCGGGGATTAAAGAGGTGTACTTTAAAAATTCGTATGCTGAGTATAAGGGCTTACCCAGTGATGAAGGCGTAGATTTTTTAAACCGGTTTGGAGTTCTTTGCATGAAGTTTGAATAAAGGGAGCTGTATTCCTGAATTATGAATTGTTATGGGTTATAAAAGTTTAAGGGAGTGCGTGAATGATCTGGAAAGAAATGGTCATCTGGTCCGGATAAAAGAAGAGGTTGATCCGTACCTGGAAATGGCTTCTATTCACTTACGCGTTTTTGAGCAGGGTGGACCGGCAATTTTCTATGAAAATGTTAAAGGAAGCAGGTTTCCTGCCGTATCAAACTTATTTGGTACACTGAACAGGTCAGAATTTCTTTTCAGGGATACGCTTTCGAAAATTAAAACGCTGGTCGATCTGAAATCAGATCCCATGCGTGCGCTGAAAAATCCTTTAAAATATCTGAATGTTTCAGCAACAGCTTTATCGGCATTGCCGATGAAAGTTTCGCCGGTTAATTTGGGTACTACTACCATCAGCGAATTGCCGCAGATAGTTAACTGGCCCATGGATGGCGGACCTTTTGTAACCATGCCACAGGTTTATACGGAAGATGCTGATAAGCCCGGTGTTATGAATGCAAATTTAGGGATGTATCGCATTCAGCTTGCCGGGAACGAGTATATTCAAAACCGTGAAATAGGATTACATTATCAGCTTCATCGCGGAATAGGCGTCCATCAAACCAAGGCAAATGCCAAAGGTCAGCCTTTAAAGGTGAGTATTTTTGTCGGCGGACCACCATCACATCCCCTGGCTGCAGTTATGCCACTGCCTGAAGGGTTATCCGAGCTTACTTTTGCCGGGGCTTTAGGGAACCGGCGTTTCCGGTATTTTTATGATGATGAAGGGTTCTGTATCTCTTCAGACGCTGATTTTATAATTACCGGCACTGTTTATCCGCAGGAAAATAAACCAGAGGGCCCTTTTGGCGATCATTTAGGTTATTATAGCCTGGTGCATGATTTTCCACTGATGAAGGTGCACCGCGTTTATCATAGACCTGATGCAATCTGGTCGTTTACCGTAGTTGGAAGACCACCGCAGGAAGATACCAGCTTTGGCGCATTGATCCACGAAATAGCAGGCGCTGCATTACCGTTAGAGATCCCGGGTTTACATGAAGTGAATGCTGTTGATGCTGCAGGGGTGCATCCGCTGCTGTTTGCTATAGGCAGTGAACGCTATACCCCGTATTTAAAGGAACGAAAGCCTCAGGAACTCCTGACCATTGCCAATCATATTTTAGGTAAAAATCAGCTAAGCCTGGCAAAATACCTGTTTATCTCTTCAAAAGAGGATGATCCGGCAATAAACACGCATGATATCGGCAGGTTTATAACCAATGTGCTTGAGCGGGTAGATCTAACACGAGATCTTCATTTTTATACCCGGACAACCATTGATACGCTTGATTATAGCGGAACCGACATTAACTCAGGTTCAAAAGTAGTAATAGCTGCCGCAGGAGATAAGATAAGAAACCTTACCGGCGAATTACCAACCGGATTCAATCTTCCTGCGGGATTTGGTAATTCTAAAATAGTGATACCGGGGATAGTCGCCATCAAAGGTCCTGTTTATCAATCTGAACAGAACACGCAACAAGAAATTCTGGCGCTCGAGGGTCATTTGAAAGACCGTGATCTGAATGGTTTAATGTTATTTGTTTTATGTGACGACGCTGATTTTACAGGCCATAACCTCAATAATTTTGTCTGGATTACATTTACCAGAAGTAACCCGTCTCATGATATTTACGGAATTAACAGTTTTATAGAACACAAGCATTGGGGATGTAGTGGCCCGCTGATCATTGACGCCCGGGTAAAGCCGCATCATGCGCCCGAACTTGTTAAAGATCCGGAGGTGGAAAAAAGAGTTGACAGGCTGGGTGAAAAAGGCGGATCGTTATACAAATTGATTTGAAAGGTTATCAGGCTCTATTTATGAGGCTTTCCCTTTTCTTTCCCAATGATCTTTAACGATCTTTCCTGCCTCGTCATAGATAATGGTTCTTGCAAACCGTTCACCGATAATGGTTCCTTTTTCGTTACGTTTACCCGCGAACAACAATACCGGATCGCCTTCTTTATTTGTTTTTAAAGTAAGATCATACCGGCCAAAATCAACATCAATAACAGATAAAGGCTCGTATCTCTTGTTAATGATCTTTAGAAACTCTTTCCCTATCTTCATTTCAGGCGTTTTAACGGATAAAAGATTTGCTTTTGGTTATACTTTTATTACGATAAAACAACACAAAAGGCTTGCCGGAACGGTTAAAAAAGGAAAAAATAATTGGCGTTATGGCATCAGCATCTATTGAAGAATGTACACGTTTATTAGTTGAAAAAAAACTTTCCCTTGCCTTTGTTGAAAGCGCTTCGGGCGGTATTCTTTGCGGTGAATTCGCTCTGGTTCCCGGATCCGGAAAAGTGTTGCTTGGCGGATTAGTAACCTATGATGGCGATCTTAAGAAACAATTATTAGATATCCCTGACGAGTTGATTGAAAAATACACACCCGAATCTGCCGAAGTAACTGAAGCGATGGCTGAAGGCTTGAAAAGAATGATTCCGGCGGATGTGATTATTGCTAATACCGGATTGCTGACTCCAGGAGGATCAGAAACGCCAGAGAAGCCGGTTGGTACCATATTTATCCATGCACTGATTAAACATAAATCGGTAAGTTTCCGAAAGGTTTATTCAGGATCGCCGGGAGAGATGGTTTTAAAAAATGCCGACGATGTAGCCTGTTTGATTATTGAGGAGATCGGAGATATTTAAATTATTACTCGTTTTCTTTAAATATCCGTATCACCTTTACAAATCTTCCCTGGTAATAGTCATTAAATGGCGTAATAGTTACACCATATGCCTTACCCGAGGTTGAATGGATAAAAGAGATCTCCTCCTCACTCCCGGTCACAATGATTCCCATGTGCCCTACATCACGTTCCAGGCTGTCGGTGCCTGTGAATAATATCAGATCCCCGCTTTTTGCATCACTGATATCAACCGGACGGTTTACGTCTGTAAAATCAATGGAACTTCTGGGTACGCTGATATTGAAATGATTAAAAACATGGGTTATAAACCCGGAGCAGTCAAAACCGACAGAGGGATCTATCGATCCGTATTTATAGGGTGTGCCCATCAGGGATTTTGCATATTCCAGTACTTCCTGAGGGGTTGTATTTCCTGTATTGATATATTTTGATTCAGAAGGAAGGGATGGAAGGGAAGGTGGGGGAGTTTTTGCTTTTGAGGAGTCTATAAGTATGGGGATAGTGTCTGTACTGTTACGTACCTGTTTGTTGTTTGAGCAGCCAAATCCTGAATGAAAGATCAGGAATGCAACAATTGAAACTAATATCCGGCTGTTACAATATCTTAGATTTATCCCCATTAACTTAACAAGGAGGATTTGCAAAAAATGTTTGATCTGTGGATTGTCCTATAAGATGAAAACAGAAAAGCCGGCATAAGCCGGCTCAACATAACCAATTAAAAATGAAAGTCTTTATAGATTACTTATAGTATAAACGATAGTCAGTCCGTAATCCTGAGCCGGGGCATATGAGTAGCCCGGGTTAACTTTATAATCAACGCCGATGGTAGCAGTACCTCTGGCATTTTTTGCAGCAGTAGTGCCGCTTAATGATGCAGGAGTTGCAGATAGAGTTGAATATGAAGGTGCTCCGTTAAGCTTGTACTGAACAACAGATGCTGGCATTGGGGTTGGAGAACTGCCGGTGAAGTCAGCAGTTAAAGCGTTTACATTAACAAACCATGGTTTGTTTGATTTATAAGTTAACGTAACGGCATTCTGAGTTTCAATACCCTCATCTATTTTAGCAATACTGTTAAAG
>DASWTL010000104.1:0-5625 GCA_036402155.1 Sphingobacteriaceae bacterium
GATGACATTAGCAATCCGGTAACAACACCTCTTGATGATATCACCTACACGTTAACCGTAACAACGGATAAGGGATGCACTGCCACAAGCCAGATTTTTATTAAGGTGTTGAAATTTCCAGAAGTACCTAACTCATTTTCACCGAATGGCGATGGTGTTAATGATACCTGGAATATTAAGTACCTTGAAAGTTATCCGGATGCAACAGTTGAGGTTTTTAATCGTTATGGAACCAGGCTCTTTAAGTCTGTAAATTATCTTTCTGCATGGGATGGTACAGTAAATGGATCGGAATTGCCGGCGGGTACGTATTATTATATTTTAAATCCCAAAAACGGACGTAAAATTATTTCAGGATCAATCACAATTCTACGATGAACCAAAATATCTTTAGTACATTAGTATTAACTTTTAAATGAAACGCGGGATCTTATTATTCTTATTTATGTCCGCTGGGATAGTTGTTTTCTCACAGCAGCGTCCGCAGTATACCCAGTATATTTTTAATAATTATCTTCTAAATCCCGCCATTTCAGGTATAGAGAATTATATTGATGTAAAAGCAGGTTACAGAAACCAATGGGTTGGCCTTTCGGATGCCCCGGTTACATCTACACTTTCACTTCATGCACCGTTAGGAAAGAAATTTCTTTATGGAAATGCAAATTCTTTCGGTGGGCAGGGAGATAACCCAATGAGCAGGAGTTATGTTCAAACATATCAGGCCGCTGAGCCTCATCATGGGGTTGGGTTTCACATTGTCTCTGATAAAACGGGGCCGATTTCACGCACAGATGTGAATGCAACTTATGCGTATCACCTGGGCTTGTCCGAAACAGTGAATATTTCTGTTGGCGTATCAGCAGGAATTACAAAAATGAACCTGGATCTCTCGAAAATCACTCTGGAGAATAGCGCAGATCCTGCAATTACCGGGGATGATAACAGGATACAACCCGATCTTGGAGTGGGTATCTGGTTGTACGGGCCACGTTACTTCGCCGGTGTTTCTGCACAACAATTGCTTGGACGGCCTATCACTTTTACTAACGACGCTACTTATGATCAGGGAAAACAAGTGCCTCACTATTTTGCAACTGCCGGGTATAAGTTTTTTCTGAGTGATGATATTGCTGCTATACCTTCGGTAATGGTTAAACAGGTTTCTCCGGTACCAATTTCCGTAGATGCAAATATGAAAGTTGCCTTTAGAGATAAATTCTGGTTGGGAGGGAGTTACCGCAAAAATGATTCATTTGCCGCCATGGCCGGATTTAATCTGGGTTATCTGTTTAACCTTAGCTATGCTTACGACTTTACCAGTTCTGACCTGAAGTCCGTTAGTTCAGGCAGCCATGAAATTATTTTAGGGTTGTTGCTCAATAACAGATATAAGGTTACTTGCCCGCAAAAGTTCTGGTAGTTTTACTTAGTATCAAGTACTCAGTATTAAGTATCAAGATCCATGTACTAAATACTAATTACTAACTACTAATTACCAACTAAAGCTCCTTCCTGAGCCTTGCAACCGGTATATTCATGGCTTCCCGATACTTGGCAACCGTTCGTCTGGCGATATTATAACCTTTTTCCTTCAAAATGTCGGTTAACTTCTCATCAGCGAGGGGTCTCCGCTTATCTTCCTTTCCAATACATTCTTCAAGGATCTTTTTAACTTCTTTATTAGAAACCTCTTCACCACTATCCATTTGTATGGCTTCAGAAAAGAATGATTTAAGTAGAAACGTGCCAAATTCAGTTTGTACATACTTGGAGTTTGCCACGCGGGAAACGGTAGAAATATCCATGCCGATCTTATCCGCAATATCTTTTAAGATCATCGGTCTTAAATTCCGTTCATCGCCGGTAAGAAAATAATCATACTGATAATGCATGATGGCGTTCATTGTTTTAAGAAGAGTCTGTTGTCGTTGCTTAATAGCGTCAATGAACCACTTTGCAGAGTCAAGTTTCTGCTTTACAAACTGAACAGCCTCCTTAAGTTTCTTATCACGGTTTGATGCTTTGTCGTAATGTTCAAACATTTCCTGATAAGACCTGCTTACACGCAATTCAGGAGCATTTTTTGAGTTAAGCGTTAAAAATAATATTCCGTCATTATTTGAAATATGAAAATCCGGAATAACTTGCATCTGCTTTGTGGTTTGCTCTGCAGAATCTCCCGGTTTAGGATTTAATTTTAAAATTTCATTGATAACCTCCTTAAGCTCTTCCGAATCCATATTCAAAACCCGTTCAAGTTTATCATAATGCTTCTTGGTAAACTCATCAAGATAGTCTTCAACTACTATAATTGCTTTTTTAATTATAGGATTAGGGTCTTTTTTTCGTAATTGTATAAGCAGGCATTCCTGAAGATCACGGGCGCCCACACCTGCAGGATCAAAGCCCTGTATAACTTTCAGCATTTCCTCTACTTCTTCTTCTTCGGCAAATACGTTCTGAGAGAACGCCAGATCGTCTATAAGTGAAGTAAGCGGTCTGCGAAGGTAACCGTCGTCATCAAGACTGCCAATGATTTGCTGGCCTATCTGGAAGTCTTTATCTGATAATGGAAGTAAGTCTAGTTGTTGCTGCAGGTTTTCAAAAAATGAGTTTTGTATAGCAATAGGTATTTCTTTCCGTTCTTCTTCATCATCTCCATTATGATCATAACGTGAACCGTAATCATTTATATTATCGTCCTGCAGATAATCATCTACATTAAAATCCTCAAATTCATTGCTGTTCTCATCACCTGTAAAAGTTTCATCCGGGTCTTTATCCGGATATTCTTCATCAGGTTCATTCATATTTGTTAAACTTAAATCTTCTAATGCAGGGTTTTCCTCTAATTCTTCTTTTATCCGGGTATCCAGGGAAACGGTAGGCACCTGTAATAACTTGATAAATTGAATCTGCTGGGGGGAAAGTTTCTGAAGTAGCTTTTGCTGAAGGTTCTGTTTTAACATATAATCTTAAGTAATGCAAAAATACATTAAAAATAAGTTGGATGGACTCCCTTAATTTAAGTTTGCTATAAGTGCTCTAACATAAATTTTGCAGAAAAGATTTTTTAGTGATACATTTAATTAATAATTAAATCTGAAAAACTATGGGATTAGTTAAAGAATTTAAGGAGTTTGCCATTAAAGGCAATGTCATGGACCTTGCTGTCGGAGTTATCATTGGAGCAGCTTTCGGCAAGATAGTCAGTTCATTAGTAGATGATATTATAATGCCTCCAATTGGATATTTTATGAGTGGTGTAGATTTTGCAAAAATGAAAATTTTGCTCAGAGCGGCAGATGAGCCTAATAAAATTACTGAGGTAGCTATCAGGTATGGTAACTTTATTAATATCCTCTTTCAGTTTGTAATCGTTGCTTTTTGTATTTTTTTAATTGTAAAGGTCATTAACAGGATCCGTCGTGAGGAACAGGTAGAGCCAACTGTGGAGCCTGCTCCAACAAAAGAAGAGGCATTACTTACCGAAATCCGGGATGCTTTAATTACCCAACGAAAAGAATAATTGAATCGTAGTTTGATTTTAGAAAAATCTGCGGTATATTTGCGCTCTTGTTTTTAGAGCAATTTAATACATCATGAAAAGAACATTCCAACCTTCTCAGAGAAAAAGAAGAAATAAACACGGGTTCAGAGAAAGAATGAGCACCGCAAACGGTAGAAGGGTTTTAGCATCCAGAAGAGCTAAAGGCAGAAAAAGATTATCAGTATCTGACGAGCGTCGTCATAAAGCATAGTTTGATTGCTATACCGTAGCCACTACGGAAGGCAGATCATATCTGCACGACACAGGCTTAGCAATCAAAAATGTACACTTTTAAAAAAGAAGAACGATTATGCAGTAAGAAGCTTTTAGAAAAGCTTTTTAGCAATGGTTCTTCTTTTTTAATATATCCCTTTCGCATAACCTGGCTTCCTTCAGAGTTGCCCGCAGATGTTCCTGTACAGGTAGTCATCGGCGTATCTAAACGTAAGTTTAAAAAAGCGGTGACCCGAAATCTGTTAAAAAGACGTATTCGCGAAATTTACAGGTTACATAAAGAAGAATTTGTTTATTCTTTCGTTAAAGCTCCAATAGCTTTAGGAATTAATTATGTTGGTAATGAAGTAAATGATTATCATATGATGGAGAAGAAGCTGAAACTGGTATTTCAAAAACTTGAAAAACTTTATACCGAGCAACATGCTTAATGCTATCAAAACTATCATAGGGAGCTTTTTTATATTATTGATTAAAGGATATCAGTACTTTATTTCTCCCCTCCTGGGTTCATCATGCCGGTATACGCCAACCTGCTCTGCTTATGGACATGAAGCTATAAAGAAATACGGACCATTTAAAGGTGGCTGGTTAACATTAAAAAGGATAGGACGATGTCATCCCTGGGGCGGTCATGGACCTGATCCTGTACCCTGATTCTTCTTTTTCGTAACTTTGCATACACATGGATGTCGGAACTCTGATCCTTTTATTTCTTGGTGGATGTGCAGGTGGCTTATTAGCAGGGTTGCTTGGTGTTGGAGGCGGATTAGTGTTTGTAGTGATCTTTACCAATTATCTTACAGCTCTTGGAGTTCCTGACAGTAAAATAGCACAGCTTATTATTGCAAACTCAATGGTCGCTATTTTCTTTGCAGGGACATCAGGTAGTATTAAACATTACCTTAACGGTCATTTTTATTTTAAACCTGTAATCATAAGCGGATTTTTTGCTGCATTGTCTTCCGTAGCTACCACCTATATAATTAACCACACAAGTTGGTACAATAAACAGCTGTTTTCTGTCATTTTCATTTCGATCACTATATATATTGCATACCGGATTTTTGCCGGGAGTTCGGGTAAAGACGTTAATGCCGGGGAAGAAAAGTTCTCATTAGTAAAACTGATGCAAATAGGTGCTTTAGGTGGAACCCTGGCTGCTTTATCAGGGGTAGGGGGAGGAATAATAATGGTGCCAATGCTAATAAAGATGCTGAATATTCAAATAAAAAAGGCAACAGCAATATCCCTTGGTATAATAACAGTTATGGCGTTGGTGTCTTCAGTTTATTCCATGTTAATCAACCCTAAAATTAATATGAATATTGCTCATTCATATGGATTAATTGTGTTTCCAATGGTTATACCTGTAGTTGCAGGTTCCGTTATTTGCTCTCCATTTGGCGTCACTCTTAGTAAAATAATACCTGAAAGAACCGTTCAAATACTGTTTGGAGCTTTTCTTTTGTTAGTTACTTTAAATATGATCTATAACCTATGGCTCTGATTTTACAGATTGAAACATCAACTTCTGCATGCTCTGTAGCATTGTCTAATAATGGAAAGATCCTGGGTGTTAAAGAAAAAGTTGAACAAAATATTCATGCCAGTCATATCACATTATTTATCGATGAAGTGATGAAAATGGCCTCAGTTGATTATGCGACTCTGTCTGCAGTTGCAGTTAGTAAGGGCCCGGGTTCGTATACCGGTTTAAGGATTGGTGTGTCAACTGCAAAGGGACTTAGTTATGCTTTGGACATACCTTTAATAGCTGTTGATACGCTGTATTCGATGGCTTCAGGATTTTTTCACACACATCAGGTGGAAATTAA
>DASWTL010000105.1:0-11394 GCA_036402155.1 Sphingobacteriaceae bacterium
TAAATATGGTTAAGATTAAAAATGTTGGATATAAAAGATTATAATTTAGTAAAGTGATTATGGTGTTGGTTTGTGGGACACAGACCAAGGGAAGCGATTTGATATGTTAAGACAGACCTTGAGAGAAAGGATATGTAAAGGCAAATTAACTAATGTGAATATTGTAAAAAACGCTTAACTTTCACAAGCCATATGTACTTATATAACAACATGTGGTTATGCATCATGTTCCTAACCAATAACCAACATTATGAAAAGACTTTTTACAATTTTCGCTTTAATAGTTTTCACAACATTGTTTACCGGCTGTAAGGACAAAAGTGAGCAACCGGAGAATTTGGTAGTTCTGGTACAATACAAAACCTTACCGAATAAAAGTATTGATGCCGTTACAGGTTTAAAAAACCTGATTGAAGAGGTTAAAAAGGAGGATCATTTTATTAAGATCAAACTACATGTTGATCAAACTGACAATTCAAATATCTTGCTTTATGAAGAGTGGGATGATGAACAATATTATAAAAATCAACACATGAAAACCGCGCATTTAAAGAAATTCATTGTTGATTCACAAGCATTTTTAGCGGGCCCGCCTCAAATCTCTTATTGGAAACTCAATTCGGTATACAGGTAATTTTTTCTTCATTCCCTTCGACACTTCTTCGAGGCTTGTTCGAGACTTCTTCGACAAAACCCGAACATGTCTCGAACGTGTCTCGAACATGCCTCGAAGAAGTGACAAAGTCCGCAATTCTCAGCAAAAGCCCGCAAAATCCGGAAAAAGCCCGCAATCTCAGTGTCAAGGCATACGTTTGCTGTAATTCTGATGTATTTTTGATTCAGCAAAATGTTTTACCGGTTAAAGCAGTTTGAGGAATTTAATTATCCCAATTAATCGTTATGAAAGAAATACCAGAATGTTATCTCAACCGGTCAGCGGACCTGACCAGTTTTTCATCGCGTCTGATTCCCCGCAAAGCGAGAATAATAAATAAAATAGCTAGAGACGGAAGGATCACACCCAGTCCATAATTTTCTAAAGCCAGGTTAACTTCACCAATTGATTGTTTGGCGACCTGTACAAGCCAGAACGTATATCCAAGAATAAGTACAATAGATAAATAGCACATGGCTATCTGGCGTTTTCGATTGGTGTAGAAAAAGATAGTAATTAAGGGTAAAATCGCAATAATAACAGTGACTATGGTAAGTAGGGTAAATGGTTCGGTTTGTACAACCTGACCATTAATATTTTCATAAATACCACTTATTTTAACAGCTCTGCCGGTTCCATCCGCGTTTAAAACCTGAATATAAGGGAACAGGAATAATGCAAGAAGCGAAACAGATGCGAGAAATAACCAAACAGATTGGATTCGTTGTAACATAGCTTTAAATTAGACGGGTAAAGATAGAAAGGGAAAAGGGAAAAGGCAAGAAAGGTGATGGGCTAAAGGTTAAACATGAAAGGTTAAAAGTCAAAATACTCAAATAGTACTGCCCTTGTCTTTTGTTCATAGTTTGACTTTCTCTTCATACTTTAAGCTTTAACTTTGAACCGCGCTGGCTGGTTATACAGAGTAGCATTAAGTGAATGATTGTAATGAAACAAACAAGTGCTGTATTCATAAATTCTGATATTGCAATGGCCATATTAATCTGGCCATAACAATGGACTCATATTCTTTCCTAATGAATAAAAACAGGTATTTTCTGGAAATTATATACAAGGGAACGGCATATCATGGCTGGCAGATCCAGAAAAATGCAGTTTCTGTACAGGAAATATTAAATAAAGCTTTAAAAACTTTTCTTCGGGAAGATATTGAAACAGTGGGTTGCGGACGGACTGATACAGGTGTTCATGCTAAACAGTTCTTTGCACACTTCGACTCTTCGGACTCAGAACTTGTGACTCAAGACTCACGATTTATTAAAAGCCTGAATGGATTATTACCCTATGACATCGCAGTAAAACGCATAATACCGGTTCATGCTGATGCTCATGCAAGGTTTGATGCAACCATGAGATCCTATGAATATCAAATACATTTGGAAAAGGATCCATTTAAATACGGATACTCGTGGCTGTTACGTGATTTGCCTGATCTGGAAGTAATGAACCAGGCCGCCGGAATTTTATCAGAGTACCACGATTTCAGTTGCTTTAGCAAGTCGCACACACAAACTTTCACTAATAACTGTACCATTTCAAAAGCTGAATGGGTAAATACCGGTGATGGCATTGTTTTTCATATTTCAGCAGACCGGTTTCTAAGAAATATGGTTCGTGCTATTGTGGGCACTTTAATCAGGATTGGACATCATGAAATAACTCCTGAGGAGATAAGACAGATTATAGAGAGTAAAAACAGGTCGAACGCAGGAACATCTGTGCCTGCCGCAGGTTTATATTTAACACGAATTAAGTATCCATATATAAACGATGGCGAAGGTAGTTGGTAAGGCTGTAGATATAAACTTGCTTAGGCGTGTTTTTAGGTATGTACGGCCCTACAAGAACATGCTGATATGGTCTGTGGTACTCACCATTGGCCTGGCGATTATTGCCCCTGCCCGTCCGCTGGTAATTGAACACACGGTAGATAAATATATTCTTACCAATGATGAGGGCGGATTGCTTAACATGACCATTCTGATGGTTGTGCTGCTGGTTTTACAAACAGTTATCCAATATTTTCATACCTGGCTTACTAATACCTTAGGACAGTCGGTGATACGCGATCTGCGAGTTGATGTATTTAATCATATCAGTAATCTCCGGCTTAAGTACTTTGATAAAACACCTATCGGACAACTTATTACCCGTACCGTTTCGGATATGGAAACCATTTCTGAAATTTTTTCAGAAGGATTGATCGTCATTATCGGCGATGTGCTCCAGATAGTTACCATCATTATCTGCATGCTGTTGTATAGCTGGGAACTGACCATTATTGTTCTGCTTCCCATGCCTTTGCTGATGCTGGCGAGCTATATTTTTAAAGAGGCTATTAAATCTGCTTTTCAGGATGTACGCAACCAGGTATCACGGCTTAATACCTTTTTACAGGAACATATTACTGGGATCAGCATCATTCAATATTTTTCAAGGGAAGAACAGGAATTTGATAAATTTCAGGATATCAACGCCAGGCATCGCGACGCAAACATCAGGTCTAACTGGTATTATTCCATATTTTTTCCGGTTGTGGAGATTATTTCGGCTGTATCATTAGGACTACTCATCTGGTACGGTTCAAAGATGATACTGAATGAAGAAATAGTGACCACATTCTTTAAAGAAGTTGAGGCCGGACCCGGACTCGTTATTGCATTTATCATGTTCATTAACATGCTTTTCCGCCCTATACGCGAACTTGCGGATAAGTTTAATACGTTGCAGATGGGCATGGTTGGCGCAGAACGTGTTTTCCAGGTGCTGGATACTAAGGAAACAACAGAAAACAAGGGAGCTTACAAGCCTGAGCAGCTGAAGGGGGAAATTGAGTTTAAAAACGTTTGGTTTTCTTATTTACAGGAAGAAGCCCCGGAAGAAGAACATAACTGGGTTCTAAAAGATATTTCGTTTAAAATAAACCCTGGCGAAACATTAGCATTGGTAGGCGCTACCGGAGCCGGAAAATCATCAACCATAAATATTCTGAACCGCTTTTACGAAATCGACAAGGGTTCTGTAAAAATAGATGGACATGATATACGCGAATATGATCTGGATTATCTTCGCTCACACATAGCTACTGTGCTTCAGGACGTGTTCCTTTTCTCAGAGTCGATAGCGAATAATATTACACTCAACAACCCGGAAATCTCGCGGGAAAGGCTTATAGCAGCCGCCAGGGAAGTTGGAGCGCATGAATTTATAAGCCGTTTACCGGGCGGATTTGATTATAATGTAATGGAAAGGGGCGCCACACTGTCTGTGGGCCAGGCGCAGCTGGTTTCTTTTATCAGGGCATTGGTATATGATCCAAAAATATTAATCCTCGATGAAGCAACATCCTCTGTAGATACCGAAACGGAATACCTTATACAGGAGGCAATAGTTAAGCTTATGGAAGGGCGCACGTCTATTGTAATTGCTCACCGTCTTTCCACCATCCAGAATGCCAGCCGGATAATTGTGCTTGATCATGGCGAGATCAAGGAAACAGGCACACACCAGGAGCTTTTAAAACTGAACGGATATTATAAGCGCCTGTACGATCTGCAGTTTAATTCAGAAGGCATTGCCAAGCCAGTTACTGATTAACTCCTGTATTTTAACATCAGGGCTTCAAGTACTATCCTGCCTGAAAAACGAGAATATTATCAGACAAATGACCAGCTCCAGTATGCCATTAAGAAAAATCGTTTTTTATTCATTTAACTGCCAACTTTAATTTGCCTTTTAATGGTAAAATTTTAGCTTTGCGCTACTAAAATCTGACCATGAGTGTATTAGTAAATAAAAATTCTAAAGTTATAGTTCAGGGCTTTACAGGAAACGAGGGAACTTATCATGCTTCCCAAATGATAGAGTACGGAACTAACGTTGTTGGTGGAGTTACACCCGGAAAAGGCGGACAAAAGCATCTGGATAAACCCGTTTTTAATTCTGTTAAAGAAGCTGTGGATAAAACCGGAGCTGATGTATCTATTATATTCGTTCCGCCGGCATTTGCCGCAGACGCAATTATGGAAGCTGCTGAAGCCGGGATAAAGGTGATCGTTTGTATCACTGAAGGTATTCCGACAAAGGACAT
Organism: Sphingobacteriaceae bacterium; assembly: GCA_036402155.1. GTDB lineage: Bacteria > Bacteroidota > Bacteroidia > Sphingobacteriales > Sphingobacteriaceae > DASWTL01. The sequence goes on from DASWTL010000105.1 coordinate 4,767, forward strand.
GATCCTTGTAAAGGAATATATCAGTGATAGGGATTGCACTCTTATAGGACCTAACTGTCCTGGAATCATTACTGCGGATGAAGCTAAAATAGGTATCATGCCGGGCTTTATCTTCAAAAAAGGAACAGTAGGTGTTGTATCTAAATCAGGTACATTAACCTATGAAGCGGTTGACCAGGTTGTTAAAGCCGGTTTAGGAATTACTACCGCAATTGGAATTGGCGGTGACCCGATTATTGGAACTACAACAAAAGAGGCTGTAGAACTTTTAATGAATGACCCTGAAACTGAAGGTATCATTATGATTGGTGAAATTGGCGGTGGCATGGAAGCAGAAGCGGCCCGCTGGATTAAAGAAAATGGCACCAAACCGGTAGTTGGATTTATTGCAGGTCAGACAGCTCCTCCGGGACGCCGTATGGGCCATGCAGGTGCAATTGTTGGCGGCGCTGATGATACTGCAGCTGCTAAGATGAAGATCATGCGCGAATGCGGAATTACCGTAGTTGAATCTCCTGCCGAAATAGGAGAAGCAATGGCTGAAGCTCTTTCGCAAAAAGCATAAAAAAATAGCATAACATAATCGATCCCGGGTATTCAATCCGGGATTTTTTTTGATCTGATTTTTCATTTCTATAAGATAATGAGATATTTGTGTTCTCTAAACACCGGAATATGAAGCTGATTATTGTATTAATGCCTTTTTATTTATGGTTTTCTCCCTTCACTTTGTTAACTGATGATTCTGATGAAATCATTACAAAAACAGGAATAGCAAGCTATTATGCATCATTTTTCGATGGCAGGACCACTACCAGCGGAGAAGTATACAAACACAAAAAATTCACTGCCGCACATATGACCTTACCATTTGGCACAAAGGTAACGGTTACCAATATCAGCAATGGAAAATCCGTAAAGGTTCGAATCAATGACCGCGGTCCGCATTCCAAAAGAATCATGATAGATCTTTCGCAGGCCGCTGCTAAAGAGATCGGGCTCTATGGAAAAGGTATTGGAAGAGTAGAGTTAAGCTATAAAAAGCCGTAAAGTCCACTTTTACAGTCCCATCAGAAATAAATGTTTCATTTTAAACTAAATGGGCCAAAGCATCGTATGTATTAATATGAAAACATTAAAACTGATTTCTGTGCTGTTTACAGCAATTCTGCTTTTAAGCATTACCGCTTGTGCGCAAAAGCAGGCAAAGTCAAGTGAGAAAAAACAAAACACTACCAAAATGGAATGGAATAAACTAACCCCCGAAGAAGAACGGGTAATTGTACATAAGGGTACCGAGTATCCCGGAACAGGGAAACTCCTGAACAACAAAGCAAAGGGCACTTATACCTGCAAACGTTGTAATGCCCCGCTTTATACCTCAGATAGTAAATTTGATTCCCATTGCGGATGGCCAAGCTTTGACGATGAAATTAAGGGGGCTGTAAAAAGAATTCCGGATGCTGATGGCATGCGTACTGAAATTGTATGCGCCAAATGCAATGCGCACCTAGGTCATGTATTTTTAGGAGAAGGCTTCACTGCAAAAAACACCCGTCATTGTGTCAATTCGGTATCGATGAATTTTGTACCGGCTAAGTAGATGCAAGAGACTGGAAGTTAGAATAAAAGAGGTAAGAGTAAAGAGCAAAGAGTAAAGAGTAAAGAGCAAAGAGTAGAAAAAGAACAGAGATGGATTCCATGAACTAAGAAGCCATGAACCATGAACTAGAAAACCATAAACCTACTACTCCAGACTAAGACTCCTAACTCTTAACATACACCTCTCCCTTATATGGGTGAATAGTGGAATGAAAATTATATCCAGCTACGTGTAAAAGGTAAAATGTCATGATATCGCACCAGCATATTTCATCTTTAAACGCTTCAATTTTAGGTAATGACCCTCTCTGACAGCTTTCTTCTTTGTCATAATCGTACTCACCGTCATTTTTAAGGCACCATAGTTTCCAGGCTTCGAATTCTGCCGGATCAGAAAAAACGATCTTAAAATGCGTTTCTTCCCGGATATCTTTCAGATCATCATTCATATAATGATGGTACTTGTGGCGATGACGTATAATTTTTGCAGTTGTCATGTTATGAAAGTATGAAATCGTTTAACAAAAAAGATGGTTCACCGTTTTAAATTTTCCAACAAGACTGTGTGAAGAGGGATTTTTAAAGAATTTTAAATCTTCCTGAAAAATCCGCCTACATCGGCGGGATTTTTGTTCAATAATCCGCATGAAACATTTTCCTTTTTTTTTGCTGCTGCTTTTTCTTATTGCCTGCCGGGATAACAAAAAAGAGACACAAATAAAAGCCGATACTGCTGTCAAATCGGCCCCTTTAATTTCAAAACATTTCGCGGACGACTTCGACACATTAAATCGTGATTCTCTTTTAGTGTATCCAAGAATGAGCAGTAATGCATCTGATGACCCAACTTACCCATTTTCAGGAAAGCCGCTTAAAGATTTCGATATCAGGAATATAGACACTTCTTTATTCGAACATCCTGTAAAAAAGAAAATGAGCTTTTTTGCTACCAATAAATTTCCGTTAGGTAAAGACCATACAGGCTTACTTCTGCGTACACCATCTATTTACTGGGAAAGTGCTATTTATTTACTTCTTTGGGATAATAAGACAAACCATGTGGTAGACCAGCTTCAGGTGGCGGAATGGTGGGGTGATGCAGGCGACCTGGTATTTGTACAATCATGGCTGCTCGATCTGAAAAAAGATAATCCGAAAATTCTTGTTGTTAAAAATATCACCAGGCCTAAAGATCTGAAGAATCCTTCTGTAACCTTGACTACCGACTCTGTATACCGCTATACCATAAAGGATAACCAGTTTAAACTGGAGACCAAAGCTGAAACTGATCGTGATTATTTAAGAAGAAAGTATAACATAATACTACGGAAGATAACCACTGAATGATACCGTAAAATATTTTTTATACCTTCGACATCATTAAAAGATTAAGCTAATAATGAAATTACTCGAAGGAAAAACCGCACTGATTACTGGTGCATCTAAAGGAATAGGCAGGGCTATTGCCGAAACATTTGTTCAACATGGTGCTCATGTAGCATTCACATACCTTTCATCAGTAGAAAAAGGGCAGGCGCTGGAGCAGGAATTACAAAGCGGAGGCACCCGGGTTAAAGGATACCGTTCGGATGCTTCAAAATTCGACCAGGCAGAAAAACTGATCAATGATATTGTTGCAGACTTCGGAACTCTTGATATTGTGGTTAACAATGCCGGCATTACCAAAGACGGCTTATTAATGCGAATGACTGAGGAGAACTGGGATGAGGTGATCGATATCAATCTGAAATCAGTTTTTAACGTCACAAAAGCTGCTTCCAGGATCATGATGAAAAACAGGAAAGGATCATTCATTAATATGAGCTCCGTGGTTGGAATTCAGGGCAATGCAGGACAGGCTAACTATTCAGCGTCAAAGGCCGGGATCATTGGCTTTTCTAAATCGGTAGCCAAAGAACTGGGCTCGCGTAACATCCGCACCAATGTAGTAGCGCCGGGTTTTATACGCACCGAAATGACTGAAGTTTTAGATCAGAAAGTAGTAGAAGGATGGGCTCAGGCAATTCCTTTGAAACGTGCCGGAGAAACCGAGGATGTTGCAAATCTTTGTGTGTTTCTGGCATCAGATATGAGTTCATATATCACCGGGCAGGTTATTCCTGTTGATGGTGGCATGCTATAACTACAGGTTTAGCGTTATAATGGCCGTAAGACGCCGAAGCGAAGTTAAAACCTGTTAATATGTTTTAACTTCGCTTTCCTGACATCTTGAGTGATCATGATCCAACTGACAACTACCACTTTTTTATGGTTCATGGGATGCCTGGCGCTGGGCATTGGGTACGCCTTCCTGCTATACCGGTCATCGGCGCACTTAAGCGGAAATCTGCGAAAGATTCTGTTCGCTTTCCGCACAATCGTTGTAACCATTATAGCATTTCTTCTCTTCGCACCATTGGTTAAAACTACCAGTACCAGTGTTGAAAAACCGGTCATTATTTTAGCCCAGGATAATTCCGCTTCTATTGCTCTTGCGGAACCAAAAAACTTTAATCCGCCAACCTATTCACAACAGTACAAAAACCTGGAGAAAAGTCTGGGTAAAGATTATGAGATCAGGGCCTTTAGTTTTGGAGATGCTGTTTCTGATGGATTAAAGTTTAAATATAATGCGCGCCTTACCAACATCACTTCCCTATTCCATCAAATAGTCGACAAATTCGCTAACCGCAACATTGGTGCAATAATTGTAGCCTCAGATGGAATTTATAACCGCGGCGGTAATCCACTATATGAAATCCAGGAAATTAAGGCGCCAGTGTATACCGTTGCTCTTGGAGATACCATTCCAAAAAAAGATCTGATCATTGCGAATGTCAATTACAACAGCATCGCATACCTGGATAATCAGTTCCAGGTAGATGTAAGTTTGGAAGCTTTTTTAAGTAAGGGAATAAACACGGTGGTAAAGATATCTGACAAATCAGGTGTAGTATCTTCAAAAACTGTAAATATAACATCTGATGAATACCGACAATCCATTCCATTTACATTAACGGCAAAAACCAAAGGAATTCAAAAGTATACAATATCGGTTTCGGCGGTGAGCGGTGAACTTTCCAGACAAAATAATACGCAAATTATTTATGTTGAGGTAATTGATGGCCGTAAGAAAGTAATGATCATGGCAAATTCGCCGCATCCGGATATTACAGCTTTAAAACAGTCCATTGAAGTTAATAAGAATTATGAGGTCAGGGTTGTTCTTGCAGAGAATGCACAACAATCTGATATGGCTAAGGCAGACATGATCATTCTGCATCAGGTACCTTCATTAACAAATAGCGGACAAGCATTATTAAAACAACTGGAGACAAAGCCGTTGTTCTTTATCCTGGGGGCCCAAACCAACATCCAGACCTTCACAGGAATTCAACCGGTATTAGGAATTACCTCTTCAGGGGCAACACAAGAGGCTATAGCACACATTCGAAAAGATTTTTATGCCTTTACTCTTTCAGACCAAACTATTTCCAAACTATCAAATTTTGCACCATTACTCGCTCCATTCGGCAATTATGCTGCTAAGGGAAATACATCCGTACTGCTGGATCAGCAAATAGGCAAAGTAACTACTAATATGCCTTTGATGCTTTTTGGCGAAGGCAATGAGAAAAGAATCGCAGTTCTTGCGGGAGAAGGTATCTGGAGATGGCGCCTTGAAGAATTTCAGGAAAGTGGTACCCACGACGCAGTAAACGAGCTGATAAGTAAAACTTTGCAGTATCTATCAGCCGGAGATGATAAACGTAAGTTCCGGGCTTATGCATCTAAAAATTCATTTGACGAGAATGAACAGATTATTTTAAATGCTGAACTATATAACGATGCGTATGAGCTGGTTAATACACCAGATGCGAGGGTTTCGCTAAAAAACAACTCGGGAAAAAATTACTCTTATGTTTTCTCAAAGACAGAAAATGCCTACGTTCTGAATGCCGGGATACTTCCGGCAGGCGAGTACCGCTTTAATGCCGTTGCGCAACTCGGCAGCACTAAACATACAGCCGGAGGGCAATTTATAATTTCCGGACAGGCAGAGGAATTCAGGCAAACAACCGCAAATCATCAGCTGCTCTTTTCGCTGGCCAATCAAAGCGGTGGTAAAATGATCTATCCGGATCAGTTGAACCAGCTTCCGGATTTAATAAAAGCAAACGAGAACATTAAAACCATTGCGTATGAAGACAGAAAGTACGAGGAACTCATTGACCTGAAATTAATATTCTTCCTTGCTTTGGGGCTTTTATCAGCTGAGTGGTTTTTAAGGAAACGGAATGGGGAGATTTAAAGGTGTCTGACACCGCCTAAAAAAGCGATTTCTTCTTTTCAGGCTCTTCCTTAACTATCACAAATACATCTTCATCCTCTTTCTTCATCAGGTATTTTTCACGGGCCAGCTTCTCAAGCTTTTCTTTATCAAAAGTTAGGCCTTCAAGCTCACTTTTAACCTGTTCCGTTTCTTTCAGATAAAACTCTTTTTCTTCTTCCAGTTTATTTAACTGGCTTTGATATTCATATTGGGAAATGAAATCATTGCGATCAAAGAACAACATCCATATGATAAATGCAACAGTTGCAATTAAATATTTATTTTTCAGAAGGTTGAAAATGCGATCCATATACCAAGATAAATAAAAACATCCGAAGTTTTTAAATCTCCGGATGTTTTGCAATTAATATTATCAACTTGTTAACATGCTTCGACTGCGCATGACGTGTACAGCATGACGGTTGTTATTTTAAGAACTTAAAGTCTTTACCAATAAATCTGGCAGAAGATCCTAGCTCCTCTTCAATACGTAATAACTGGTTATATTTTGCTATCCTGTCAGACCGTGAAGCAGAACCGGTTTTGATCTGACCGCAGTTTAAAGCTACTGCAAGATCGGCAATGGTAACATCTTCCGTTTCCCCTGACCGGTGAGACATTACTGATGTATAACCGTTATGCTGTGCCAATGACACCGCATTAATTGTTTCGGTTAATGATCCGATCTGGTTT
>DASWTL010000106.1:0-23356 GCA_036402155.1 Sphingobacteriaceae bacterium
AGGGTAAAATTATCCATCTGTAAAGCGTCAGGCCCATCAGCCGGTGTACTGCCTTTATCGGCATCATCACTCCGTATGCTTACTGCAGCAACAAACGGCATTACAGAAACATCGTAACTCCTTAACTGATCATAAGCGCTAAAAATATACTGATCAAAGGGACCAGAACCACCCGGAAAAGGATAAGTATCCTGGGTATATTGCCCTTGCGGGGAGCGGTCTAAAAAATCTTTTTTACATCCCGCTAAGGATAAAAGTGCTGTAATAAATAGTAGTGCTGCAGCAAATTTTCCTTGTATTTTATTAAATAATTTCATGTATGTATTATTTAAATTTTTTAAAACGTTGCGTTAATTCCGAAAGAATATACAGCCGGCACCGGATAAGTTCCATTATCTGCGCCACTGGCAATCGGATTGTCTAAATTAGCTTCGGGTGTATATCCTGTAGTTTTGCTGAATGTTTTGATATTCTGCCCGCTCACATATAACCTGAACTGCTTAACCCTTAATTTAGTAAGGACTTCGGGTTTGAAAGTATATCCTAACTGAAGTGTTCGTATCCGGAAATAATCGCCGGGCTCAAGGTAATAGGTACTAAACAGGTAATTATTTGAGCGTGAATTATCTAAAATAGGTTCAATGTTTGAAGTACCCGGAGCTGTCCATGCATTTAACCTGTTGCTTTCATAGTTTAAAACTGCAAATGTAGGGGTACGACGTTGTGTGTAGATCTCATTGCCTGCAACTCCCTGGCCTTCAATAATGGCATCAAACCCTTTATAGCCAAGGGATAAATTAATTCCATAGTTCCATTTAGGAAATGGAGTTCCAAGATAGGTTCTGTCCTGATCATTTATAATTCCATCATTGTTAATATCAGCGTAAGCGATATCACCTGGTAATGAATTTGACAATCCCGGAATTTTATCAAGGTCTGCTGTACTCTGGTAAACTCCTATTTGCCTGTATCCATAAAAATATCCAATAGAGTTGCCCGTTTCAGTCCGGTTCACTCCACCGTTACCTAATAACTGAAAATTTAAATTATCACCGATTGACTCGACATTGTTTTTATTATAACTGAAATTTGGAGAAATACTGTATGTCAGATCCTGGCCGATACGGTCATTCCACGACATGCTAACTTCTACACCACGGTTACTGATGTTTCCAAGGTTTGTACGATAAGAATAGTTACCTGCAGAACCGGGCAAAGTAAGCGTGGTGAGTATATCCTTTGTTGTTCGGTCATACAAAGTGATTTCAGAACTTAGCCTGTTATTAAGTGCCCTCAGATCCAATCCAACATCAAGACCATGTACAACCTCCCAATGCAAATCAGGGTCAGGAATATATGCAGGGGATACAGAAGGATATATATTATTCCCAAACACACCAGTTCCTGCTGTGGTAAGCCCCGGCAAATAAAGGTTCGCCGGCAACCCAAGTCCGCTTCCTACCGTTCCCCAGGCACCTCTTAACTTTAAGAAGTCTATTGCGTTAATGTTGTCAAAGAAGTTTTCCTCGCTTATAACCCAACCTAAACCAACACTGCCAAAATCGCCCCATCTGTTCGAAGGAGAGAATTTTGAACTTCCATCTCTTCGGTAGGTAGCATTCAGCAGGTATTTCCCATTAAAAGAGTAACTGATTCGGCCCAGGAAAGACATGTATGCTTCCTCGCCGCCGCCGCCGCCATATGTTCCGGGATTGGACTGATCAGAAACACCCAGATACCAGAAATCGGGGTCTCTTGGAATATTTAATGTAGTATCCCTGCGGTTACCGGAAACGTTTGAATTTCCACTAAACAAAGTTGTGAACCCTGCTAAAGCGGTAATATGATGTTTCTGATTAAAAGTTGAATCATAAGTTAGCGTATGATCCTGCTGAAATTTGCGGAATTCTTCCTGTCTTTGAGAAACGCTGGTTTTAATAGAATTATCAAAGGTGGTAGTAGTTGGAGTAGTTCCCTCACCAAGATTAACAAAGCTAAAGGGAAGCGGGGTATACGTACGGTTATTGTTAAAACCAAGATCTGTATATACAGCTGATCTCCATTTAAACTGTTTTAAAAATTTCACCTCACCATACACGCTTCCAATTACACGGTAGCCCTTATTCAGGGCATTTCCTGTATTTCTATTCAGCGCTGCGATTGGATTTCCTACTTGCGCTCTTTGAAAAGATGGCATACTGTAATAGGTGTTTTCATCTACCTGTACCGGAATTATTGGTGCTGCCCATAGGGCATTATTAAGACTTACCCCCGGACCTTGTTGCGCCCAGTGAAATCCGGTAAAATCACCACCCACTTTTAAATTCTGGTTTATTCTGATCTCCTGATTTAACCTTCCAATATATTTTTTGAAGTTATTGTATTTCAATACGCCTTCCTGGTCGTTATAACCGAGGTTAACATAGGTTGAGCTTTTCTCTCCATTATTTGAGATACTCAGGCTATTGTTACTGATAACAGCATCACGAAAAATCAGATCCTGCCAGTTTGTATTACCGGTATAGTTGGTAAAATCAAAAGGCGCTGCGCCAATATTATTTAGCTGTGCAGAATAAAGTTGTTTAAACCCTGCCGCGTCAACAACGCTTATTTGATTTGGAACAGACTGAACTCCAACAGAGCTTTGAAGGGTAACACGGGTTTCACCTTTTGGAGCTCTTTTGGTGGTAACGATGATTACACCATTTCCACCCTGCAACCCAAATATTGCTATCGATGATGGATCCCGCAATACTTCGATACTTTCAATATCACCAGGATTTAAATAATCGATATTGGTTTGAAAAACGCCATCAACCACGTACAACGGATTAGAGTTATTCGTGCTGTTTACACCGCGTATCCGAACTGTCGGGCTATCACCGGCACTGCCGCTGTTTACAATAGTTACCCCAGCTACCTTACCCTGTAATGATGCAATCGGGTTTGTTGCCGGCATTCTTGCCACATCTTCACCTTTCACCGTACTGATTGAGCCTGTTAAGTCTCTTTTACGTTGTGTACCATAGCCAACCACCACAACCTGTTCAAGCTGGGTGGCCGATGGGCCGAGCTGTACATTAACAGTAGTTTGGCCGTTTATTGGAACTTCCTGGGTTTGGAACCCAATGTATGTAAAAACCAAAGTTCCGTTCGGGGGTGCAACTATCCTGAAATTGCCATTTGCATCTGTAGTTGTACCTGTAGTACTTCCTTTTAATATTACACTGACTCCGATCAGGGTTTCACTGGTTTCTTTGTCACTTACTGTACCTGTAACAGTAACCGTCTGTGCGAATACGGAGCTGGTAAAGAGAAGGAGTGCTACTACATTAAGGGTAGTAAATAATTTTCTCATACGTTTACGTTTATTATATAATTAATTTGGTGGGTTTAAAGTTCTCCGTATTGGGTCCCTAAACCAAAAATCTCATTACTACATAACTACACGCACGAAAAAACACCTCTCAAAGAAGACATGTCGAAAATAAAAAAAGTAGGTTTGTAATGAAATGAGAGGATATTTATCCACACAAAGTATATTTACAAACCTCTCACAGCAGAAAACTTAACTTCACACGAAACATTGGTAATGAGAGGAAATGATGTAGTTAAACTTCCATCAAAAATTCGGTAAGGTTTTTATCATGGGGCAGATTCAGTTTCTTCCTGAGTCTGTATCTCCGTATTTCAACACCCCGCAAGGTTATATTCAACAATGCAGCAATCTCTTTACTGCTCATACTCATTCTCAGATAAGCACATAATTTCAGGTCATTGGGCACCAGATCAGGATGACCTGCTTTAATTTTCTTGAAGAAATTTTCATGAGCCTCATTAAAGCTGTTTTCAAATAAGTTCCAGTCGCGCTCATCATTCAGGCCTTCCTCAATTACTTTTTGGATCCGTCGTAACCTGATGTCAGGCAATTTATTTCCCTGATCATCTTTAAGCAGGCTGATTTCTTCCCGAAGTTTTTGCAACAATTCATTCTTTGTAACAATGTTCATTGCTGAATTTGCCAGTTCACGATTTTTGCTTTCCAGGTCGGCTTCAAGCTGTTCATTTTTTAATTTCACAATACGTTGCTCATTGGCTGCAGCTTCCATTTGAAGGTGCTCTTCCTTCTCTCGCTGTAATTTTTTCTCCAGTTCTTCTTTGTGTTTCTTGAGATTAAACAAATGATACTGCCTGGCCATGTAAATTAATACGCTAATTAATAACACATAAGCCATAAAAGCCCAAATCGTACGATACCAAGGAGGCAATACCGAGAAAGCAAAAGACCCTGAGGGGGATAATCGCTCGTTATTGACCAACGCCCGGACCTCCAATTTGTAATCGCCTGGGGGCATGTTAGTAAATTCCTTCTGCGATTGCGTACTCCATTCAGACCATCGCCTGGAATAGCCTTCCAAAAAATACTGATACCTTATTGGCGACTGACTGAAATAAGGCAAAGCATAAGAAATCCGGATGCTGTTAATGCTATAGGGTATTTCAATATCCGAAACTGACTTTTCAGTTAATAAAATAGTTTTATCCGCTGTATTTTCAACTTTCCGGATCAAAACAGCCGGAAGCTCCGGTTTCTTTGAAGCAAAATTTCCGGCATTAAAAATTACAAACCCATCATCAACGCTGATGAGATATATTGAATCGCTGATCCGGCTGATGTTTTCATAATATTGAACCATTCGCCCTTCAAGAATATTGAAAGTAGCTGAGTCAATAAGCAGCTTTCCTGGCTTACTGAAATCTACCAGGGCAATCTTTCCATAGTTTATAAACCAATTTTTTGATGCCGAGGCACTAATTATCTTACTTGATGTTGAAAATGAGCCCAGCTTTTCATTTAATTGTTTGTAAGGAAAAAACCGGTCAGAAATATCATCATATATGTAAAACCCCGCACTGGATGAAAAAACATTGCGATTACCCAGGTTAAAAACGTTGATCTGATAACTTGCCGGCAACCCGCTTTTTATATCATATATCTTTGAGGAGAGCACACGCTTCATGTCGGCGCTTACAACCAGTTTGTACAAACCTTTATATGCATGGCTTACCCAGATATTTCCTTTGCTATCCGGCTCAACATACCGCGAAGGCTGTGTGAAGCCACTGATCCGGTGCGAAAACTCCCAGTTCCCGCTAGTATTCCTTTTATAAACAACCAGGCCGGTATAAGTGCCTTGAATTAAGGTTTCCGGATTTGAATTCAACCTGCTTATCATCCAGCCTCCATCGATATCTGATATTTTCTCTATGCGGTCTCCTGAAACCCGAAAGGTGCCATCATTATGTCCGCATAGTAATTCACCGCCAATTAATGATAGGTCCCAAACCTGTCCCTGAGATCCTTGAATCAACTTAAAGTCAAAAGATTGAAACAGCCGGTTATTCGATACCCAATCACTATAAAACAAACCCTGGTTGGTACCGATGTAGATTTTGTTATTATGAATGATACTTGAGTACACGGTCCCGAACTTGCCGGTTTTATCAAAATAAAAATAAAGTGGAGAGTTGATATCTATCCGGTCTATTCCGTTATCCAGCCCAGTCCACAGGTTATCATCCTGGTCAGTAAAAAGACTGAGAACTGTATTGTTCTGTAATCCGCTTGATTTGTTTATACGCTGAACTACATTGCCTTCAGAATCAAGGATCACCAGGCCATTTAATATGGTACCATACACATAATATTTACCTAATACTTTAGTCCCGTTATTAAGCTGATAGGTTTTTAGAAATTCATTAGCCTGATTTTGCCATGGCCGGATTCCGGCCTCATCAAAGACAAATAGTCCATTTTTAGAGGTCCCGATAAGATAGCTGCTGTTTTTATATGGAAGAATGGATAAAACCGCTGTTAATTTTTCACTGCCAGGAATAAAGTGAAGCCTATTTCCTTTAAGTTCAAAAAGCCCCTTCGTTATTACTTCAACAAAATAACGGTTGCCAGCTTTGAAAAGAAACAGATAAGGATTTGCCAATCGAATGGGAGCATTTATCCTGTTATTTTCATAAATATAGATTGAACCAAACGATTGGAAAATTACTCTGCTTTTATCGGTATAAATTTTCCATATTTCATCATTTGGTGCATTGTTTTTGGGAATATACTTTAATAGGGATGTGTACTTGAATTTTCCGGAGGTTGAGTACGACCAGTAACCAAACTCACCAAAGCAGCCCACATAAATCCGGCCCTTCCCATCTGATGCTACAGCACGTACAATCTGCCCGTTCGGCATACGATAAAGCTGCCAGTATCGCCCATCAAAAGATAACAGCCCCTCTGAATTGCCAAAATACATGACCCCCTTCTCATCACGTGTCACAGACCAGTTCTGATTGCCCGAACGGTAAACCGATTTGGTATAATTCTGAACATAGGGTACCCCTATACTTTGTATATCAGTAGCTTCTGCATCCGGGATACTGAAAAAGGCGATAAGGTATGAAACGATAGAGAATACGATCGATTTGGTCATTAATTGGTTTCTCAGATAGAATAAGTTATTAAATATCGGGAGAATATTGGGATCCTGCAAAAGGATATGATGGCCTAATGGGCGAGCATTTTCTCTTTCTGGGTCTGATCTCTTTACCCGTGCCCATTCAAAACCGCACCCAGATAGTTACTTTTTTCTTTTTTCCTTCTTCTTAAAATACCCCCTGAAAAGGAAATTATGTTTGAGCGCTTCCATATCCTCATTAAAAGCTGCGGTACCTTTTTCAATATTGTCCAGGCTGTTGTTCAGCCGTTTAACAACCGTCGAATCTTTTAACATTAAACCAACTGCGCCTTTCCCCTGATTCACATCCAGACTGATCCCTTCTGCCAGACTATCGAGTTGCCTGACCAGGCTCTCAGCCTTACTGGCGGCGCTCTGAAGGTGGTTAAAGGTTTGCGTTACATTTCCTGCTGCATTCTGGTCGGTAAGTAAAAGGCCGGCAGTACCTTTTCCTTTTTTTACATCCTCTATCATTTGCTGCAGTGACTCCGCAGTATTGTCAATTTTAAGAGAAGCGTTACGGAAGTTGTACATACTGCGCTGCAGGTTTATATGAATACTGGTATCTGAAAAGAGTTGTTCTAAAACCGTGCTGCTGTATATTCTGTCTGCGACTTCCTTTAACCGCAGGGAGATAGCCAGCGCGTTATCATTTGTCCGGGACAGAGTATGCAACATATCATCCAAACCGTTATCACGTGCAGCTTTGAGCATGCCCCCACTCTCAATTCGGGCTGCAGTTGAGCTGCCGGGTAATATATTAATAACTTTATTGCCCATCAGGCCCTCGGTACCTATTGCCGCAGTTGCATTTTTGTTGATATACACACTGGTTTCGTTGTTAATAAGCATAATTACCTCAATAGTGGAATCATTAATGATCGTAATATCTTTCACAGTACCACATTGAATTCCCGAGAAGCGAACATTGTTACCTGGCATAAGACCATCCACATTGCTGAATCTTGCTTTAAGAGGAAAGCTGGAACCAAAAAGATGTTGGTTCTGCCCGATCAGATACAGGGAAACCACCACGATCACTAATCCTGATATGATAAAAATACCCAGCCTGATATTATTTCCTGCCTTGTTTTCCATTTTCACTCAAAAAACTGTTGAACATAAGGATCTGTGGAGACATTAAATGTCTGGAAATCACCCTCCATATAGTTTTTACCATCCAGCAGCAATATAATTTTATCCGCTGTTGCCTTAACGCATTTCATGTCATGAGATATAATAATTGACGCTGTGTTGTACTTCTTCCTGATATCCATAATTAAACTTGTGATCTCCTTACCTGTAATGGGGTCAAGTCCCGCGGTAGGCTCATCATAGAGGATAATGTCAGGTTTAAGGATCATCGTTCTGGCCAGAGCTATCCGTTTCATCATCCCCCCGGATAGTTCAGAAGGCATCATGTCTATGGTATGTATCAGTCCCACGTTATTGAGCACCTCTTCAATTCTTTCGCGGGCGTCAGCTTCGGTAAGATCAATGGAATGACGACGCATCGGGAACTCCAGGTTTTCTCTAACCGTCATTGAATCATATAACGCATTGCTTTGGAAAAGAAATCCAACCCTGATCCTTACCCTGTCAAGTTCCTCCCTGTCAAGTGAAAGTATATCCCGTCCTAAAACCTCTATACTTCCCATGTCAGGAACCAGCAAACCGATAATGCACTTGATCAGTACAGATTTTCCTGAACCTGAACGCCCAAGCACCACCAGGTTTTCATTTCTTGCCAGGTCAAGCTCAAAGCCATCCAACACTTTATTTGTACCAAAAGATTTCGTAAGGCCTCTGAGTGATATAACATTAGTTTGCTGATATGTGAGCTGCCGTTCCATCAGTTCAGCCCTAAAATATCGGTTACCTGGACAACAAGAAGATCTATAATAAAAATAATAAGGGAGGATAGCACAACGGAGGAATTAGCAGACTTTCCAACACCTTCTGTTCCCTTGCTGGAATAAAAACCTTTGTAACACCCTACAATACCAATGGCAAATCCAAAGAAAAAAGTCTTAATTATTGCAGGCAGCACATCGCTGAAATCCAGCGAATTAATAACCTGACTAAAATACAAGTCGAGACTGGTTACCCCTTTTATATTCACCCCCAGGTAGCTGCCATACAATGAAATAACGTCTGAGAGTACAACAAGAACAGGCAACATGAGGGTAGTGGCACCCACCCTTGTGACCACCAGGTATTTATAAGGATTGGTTCCTGATACTTCCATGGCATCTATTTGTTCGGTTACTTTCATAGATCCAAGCTCTGCACCAATACCCGAACCGACTCTGCCTGCAAAAATCAGTGCGGTAATCACCGGGCCTATCTCCCGAACCACCGCCAGGCTTACAATTTCCGGTAACTTTGCCTCCACACCATACTCAAGCATGTTAGGCCTAAGCTGCATGGTGAGCACCAATCCCATTATAAACCCTGTTACTGCGATCAAAGGAAGTGATTTGTAGCCGATGGCATAACATTGCCTGAAGAACTCAGCCACTTCATAACGAGGACGAAATACTTCGTGAAAGAACCAGGTGGTAAACCTGGAGATTGCACCTGTTTCAGCAAAAAATTGGTTGCTTGCTTTTGGAAGCTCCATAGGTAAAAATACCTACAGAGTTACAGCATACCAATGACGCCCGTCACGGCTGAATTTGATTGAGGTCATAAGAAATCATGTAGGAAGAAGGATATTAATTGGCTAATAAAATCCTAATGAGCATTGGACGAGGTTATGGTTATTGACAGTAAAACAAAAAACCCTTCGTAAATACCTGATTTACAAAGGGTTTTTCAATACTTGGTAGCCCGTAGGGGAATCGAACCCCTGTTGCCAGAATGAAAATCTGATGTCCTAACCCCTAGACGAACGGGCCAATTAAATCAACTGTTTTCAATTGGTTTGCAAAGGTAAGAAAATAGATAAATTATCAAAAAGATTTTTTGAAATAGCCAATTATCCGGCGGGCTGTGCCGTAACCCGTTTTACAACGTCTTCTAATTCATTAATATCAAAAGGCTTTGCAAGAAATGTATCCGCACCGGCTTTTTGAGCCAAAGTCTTGATATCGTTATTGGCTGAAAAATAAATTACAGGAATTGATTTAAACTCGTCATGCTCCTTAATCAGCTGGGTAGCCACTATACCCCCTGTATCCGGAATCCAGTTATCCATTAAAATAACATCAGGCTGCACCTCCTTTAATGCGTCGATAATATTATTACAATGAGTACGGGTAAATACTTTCCACCCCTGCTCTTCTAAAATATAACTGCAAATTGATAAGATATCAGTATCATCATCAAAAATCAATATTCGTTTTGCCATTAAATACCTCGTGTCTTTTTTATTTTGTTAAACTAACTATTTTTTAACGATAATAACATCGTTTCTTCTCGTAAAATAACGGATAAAACCGTAGGGGGTATCTGCCCGAAAACGTAACCAACTTCATCCTGAAATTGTTTTAGTTTTCAGGAGGTTTTGGAATTAATTATATTAAAAAAAATCAACCTGTTTTATTTTTAGTTCCGAATCACAGATTTCAAGTGCTCAATGAAATAAAAGATTTTAAAAAGTAATAAAATTCAAATGGCTTTTCTCGTTAGGGGACAGACCCAAACTGGCGTCCGCCTCAGGCACATACGAGCCTACATGAGTGGCAGCTGCCCTAAAACGCTGAAATAAAAAAACGACCTAAACTTCAGATCGCTTTCTTTTAGGTAGCGGACCCAGCCCGAACTGACCTCAGCCTCAGGCGGATATAAGCCCGCCCGAACCTGCCCTAAAACGCTGAAATAAAAAAAACGACCTGAACTTCAGATCGTTTTCTTTTAGGTAGCGGGGGCCAGACTCGAACTGACGACCTTCGGGTTATGAGCCCGACGAGCTACCAACTGCTCCACCCCGCACTATTGACAACTAAAAAGGGCATTTGATAAATACCAGCGTCCTTTTAATTGGACTGCAAAGATATATTTCGTTTCTTTGTGGTCCAAATATTTGTGAAAAAAAATTTCCATGTCTCATAAAGCAGGATTCGTAAGTTTAATAGGTAAGCCCAATGTTGGTAAATCAACGTTAATGAATGCGCTGGTTGGAGAGAAAATGTCAATCATAACTCCAAAAGCACAAACCACCCGACACCGAATTTTAGGAATTGTAAGCGAGCCTGACTATCAGATCGTATTTTCTGACACTCCGGGTGTGATCAAACCCAATTACGGCTTACAGGAATCAATGATGGGCTTTGTGCGGGAATCACTTGTTGATGCTGATATCATTTTATTCGTAACTGATATTAATGAGCGGTATGATGAGAGCGATGTTATTGAGCGTCTCCAGAAAACAACCTCTCCAGTAGCACTGATCATCAATAAAATAGATAAATCGACCGAAGAATACGTAAAAGAGAAAATCACCTATTGGCAAAACACTCTTAATCCGAAAGCGATATTTGCTGTTTCGGCTTTAAAAGATCATAACATTGAAGCGGTGATGCAGTTTATTCTGGATAATCTACCAGAACATCCACCCTACTATGACCAGGATACACTAACCGACCGTTCAGAGAGGTTTTTTGTCTCTGAGATGGTGCGGGAAAAGATATTCAAGTTGTATGAAAAGGAGATCCCTTACAGCACCGAAGTTATTATCACATCGTTTAAAGAAGAACCTAAAATCACGCGGATAAGTGTGGAAATAATAGTTGAACGTGACTCTCAGAAAAATATTCTCATCGGCAAGGGAGGTGAAATGATAAAAAAAGTAGGCACCTATGCCCGTAAGGATATTGAAGAGTTCTTGCAGAAAAAGGTTTTCATGGAGATATTTGTTAAGGTTATTGCTGACTGGCGCAACCGTAAAAATTATTTGAAGAGCTTTGGGTATGAGGATTAAGAGAATAAAGAGTAAAGATTTAAAGAGTAAAGAACGAAGCCTAAGCAGGAGCTGCATGTTCTTTTATTTTTATTAAACATAATTTAAATAACAAAGGTTAAAGAGCAGTCAGTAGTCTTTTGCTCCTTATCCTGCATCCAAATAAACATGAGCAATATAGTAGCTATAGTAGGTCGTCCAAACGTCGGCAAATCCACATTATACAATCGTTTAACCGAAAGCCGGAAAGCTATTGTAGACGATTTCAGCGGTGTGACACGCGACCGGCATTATGGCGTTGCAGAATGGACAGATAAAAATTTCACAGTAATAGACACCGGCGGGTATGTGGCTCACTCGGAGGATGTATTTGAAGCGGCTATACGTGAACAGGTGGTTATTGCTATTGAAGAAGCAACGGTCATCCTTTTTATGGTGGATGTAGTTACTGGAATTACCGATCTGGATGATGATATTGCAAAACTCCTGAGACGAAGTAAAAAACCGGTTTTTGTAGTTGTAAATAAGGTAGATAACAATCAGCGTGCAAACGATGCCAACGTATTTTATAGCCTTGGCCTTGGGGAAATATATCCTATTTCATCAATGACCGGTTCAGGTACCGGCGAGTTACTTGATGATGTTATCAAACATTTTGATGAGGCCGTACTCGAAGAAAACACGTTGCCGAAATATGCTATTGTTGGTCGTCCAAATGTTGGAAAATCATCGCTTATCAATGCTTTAATAGGCAAGGATCGTAACATCGTTACTCCGGTAGCCGGTACTACACGCGACTCGATACATATCCATTACAATCAGTACGGGCATGAATTCATGCTTATTGACACTGCTGGATTACGTAAAAAAACCAAAGTAAAAGAGAATATTGAATTCTATTCGGTAATGCGTACCATCAAGGCCCTGGAAGAAGCCGATGTAATTCTTTTGATGATCGATGCGGTAGAAGGAATTGAATCGCAGGATATAAATATTTTTCACCTGGCTGAAAAGAATAAAAAAGGTGTAGCCATTCTGGTTAATAAGTGGGACCTGATCGAAAAGGATACCAAAACAACCAAGATATTTGAGGAGCAGATCCGTCAAAAGATAGCGCCTTTTTCTGATGTTCCAATTATATTTACTTCTGTTACTGAAAAGCAACGGATCTTTAAAGCAGTGGAAGCAGCTGCAAAAGTTTATGAAAATAAGTTCAAAAAGATCCCAACTTCAAAGCTTAATGACATCATGCTTCCAATTATTGAAAATTATCCTCCTCCGGCTACAAAGGGAAAATATGTGAAGATAAAATATATTACCCAGATCAATGCTGCTTCTCCGATGTTCGCATTTTTCTGCAACCTGCCTCAGTACGTAAAAGAACCTTATAAACGTTTTGTAGAAAATAAGCTTCGGGAAAACTTTGATTTTAGTGGTGTTCCGATTCAAATTTACTTCAGGCAGAAGTAATTAATTACTACTTTGTATCGTGTAAAATAAAAAACTCTCGTTTGCCAGATAAAACAAAAATGAACTTACCATGAAACAGTTACTGATCATTTGCTTTATTGGAATTATGATTATCTCCTGTACCAACCGTGAGTTCTCCCAGGATAGACAAGACTCTATTGAAGCCGCATCTGCAGCTGATTCAATGCTGGAAGATGCAACAAAAGAGGACACCACAAATATTGATAAAGTTGCTGTAGATACATCAGACAGAGACAATTTATAATTCTAAATCCCCCTAAATACACACCCCGGGTCTTATCATAATTTTGCGTTACAATCCCGCTAACTAATCTTGCGGCCCCAGATCCTGTAGTTCATTACCTAAGAGATTAGGGTCTTTTCCTTCCTGTCCACCTTCATTTATTACAATGGAAGATATCTGAATAATTATTCAGAATTATTCTAAATAACTTGCCTATAATAAAAAGAACTTTTAATATTGCAGACTATTTAAAATTAGTCTAAATAAAAATGAGATACCTATTTACCCTTTTCTCAGGCCTGGCTATAGGCCTCACTTCATACGGGCAGAAGAACGCCCAGGAATCCCAGTTTAAATTATCGGACAGTACAACAATTGCCATGCCTCAGGTAACTGTTATAGGCAAAAGGGATGGCATGATCAATAAAGTTCCCGGTTCAGGGGCTATTTTGAACCGAAAAGAAATTAAGCTTTTTTCACCAGTGAGTTTGAATGAAGTATTGCGCAAGGTAAGCGGTGTTAATGTGGTAGATGAAGAAGGAGCCGGATTACGGGTAAACATCGGTATTCGTGGGCTTGATCCCGACCGAAGCCGTAATATCTTAATGCTTGAGGATGGAGTTCCTATTGCTCTGGGGCCTTACGGGGAACCGGAAATGTATTTTACACCTTCCATCGATAAAATGGCAGGTATTGAAGTTCTTAAAGGAAGCGGACAAATCCTTCACGGTCCACAAACCATTGGTGGAATTGTAAACTTTTTCACTGCCGATCCTCCGGCACGTCAAACGGCTAATATTAAGTTAATGGGAGCAGGGAAAGGCTATTTTTCCGGTTTTGGAACTTATGGAAATACTATAGGGAAAACAGGTTTTATCATCTCTTACCTTCATAAAAGAGCCGATGAACTTGGTCCTACATATTTCAACCTAAATGATCTTTCTGCTAAAATTAAGATCAGTTTGAATTCTAAATCCAGTGTGGGAATAAAACTGGGCTATTATGATGAAGAATCTAATTCTACCTATATCGGTTTAACACAAACGATGTATGATAAGGGCGGCCAGGACTTTGTGCGGATGTCTGCTTCCGACAGATTACCTATTAAACGTTATTCAGCAAGCGTTGCACACTTAATCAATATCACTCCCGATATCAGTTTAAAAACCACCGCATTTGCCTATACAACCACCCGAAACTGGCAACGGCAGGACTTCTCGTTAAACTCTGCTGCTTCTAACCAAACAGGCGTTATCTGGGGCGACCAAAATGTATCTAACGGCGCCGTGTATATGCTTAATTCAACAGGAAACCGGAACCGCCAGTTTGAAGTAGCCGGCGTGGAACCGCGACTAAGCGTAAAACACCGTCTTTTCAATATGGATAATGAACTTGAAACAGGCGCACGGTTTTTATATGAAAAAGCAGATGAGCAATTCATTATCGGTAAAGATGCAAGTTCATCAGATGGAATTATGCGTGATAAAGAAGTGCGTACCGGCAAAGCATTTAGTGCATACCTGCAAAATAAATTTGATCTGACACCTAAGCTATCCTTAACAGGGGGGCTTAGAATGGAAAATTTTAACTATGAACGTGAAATCCTTCGCGGCAGATATCGAATTAATAATGTAAATAATGTCATCAGAGATACAAGTATTATTGCTGTTGATAATACTTTCGCTTTAATTCCAGGTGCTGGAGTTACCTTTACCGCTAACGACAATATTAATTTCTTTGCCGGAGTACACAAGGGTTTCGCGCCACCAAGAATAAAAGATGCCATCACTTCCAGTGGTGTTCCGTACAACCTCGATGCCGAATTAAGCACAAATTACGAACTCGGAACACGTATGAATTTCGGAAACTTTGCTTCAGCCGAATTAACCGGCTTTATCCTCGACTTCCAGAATCAGATAATTCCGGTTTCAAACTCGTCAGGAAACCTGAATGCAACAGGGGTTGTAAATGGCGGACAGACCTTGCACAAAGGTATAGAGGCCGCATTTAAGGTCGACCTCGGCCAGGTCTCAGGTTCAAAGCACTCATTTACTGTAGAATCAAGCATTACACTTCAAAATTCTGAATATAGCAATGACCGATTTATTCCTGTGAATGGACAGCCGGTTAACGTTAAAAACTACCAGCTTCCATATTCTGCGAACCTGATGATGTGGAATGCACTTGGAATGGAACTAGTGAATGGCTTTGGATTCAGAATATCCGGAAATTATATTGGCGATCAGTTCACAGATGAATTAAACACTGAAACAGCATCAGCAAATGGCAGGATAGGAAAACTTGACAGCCGCTATGTAATAGATGCTAATGCCTATTACAACATTCCAAAAACTAAAGCAGCTATAAATATTGCTGTGAAAAACCTAACGGACCAACGTTATATTACCACAAGACGCCCTGAAGGTATCCGGGTAAGCTTACCCCGAATGTTTACAGCTGGTTTAGAAGTTAGTTTCTAAAACTCTACGGTCTTTAACTTTCCCGTTCTGTTATTCAGAACGGGATTTTTTTTGGCTTGCTTTTGAATCACTTCACGTTTTTCAGAAAGTGTACCTGAGTACTTTTGCCGTGACGAAAGCTGCTGAACGGCTTTAAGAACCGCCTTATCATCTGAATTATGCACCTTGTAAAATCCGGCATCACCAAAATAATACCTGGCTATCAGCGCCTTTAAATCTTTCTTGATCTGCTGTTGGGATAATGCAACCTGATTTTTGTCTGCAGTTATGCCTTTCGACTTTACAAATGCTGTAAAGCCTACCATTTCCTCTTCTGATATATAATCAGAAGATAAAATATCTTCCACTGATAATGGTTTTATCCGCTTAACAAGTGAGCTATAAACATACTGGTTCATCAACCCTCCTGAATAAATAGCATCATAATATTTAGTATAGCCGGTAGTATCAATTGGAATAATAAAATCAGGCATGATACCTCCTCCGCCGTAAACTTTTCTGCCGTTTGTAGTTTTATAGACAGTTTTTTTATCAAAAGCAGTATCAGCTAACCTGCTTGAATCTGATGTGACTTCCCCATTGGTGAAACGCTGGTGCACTTCATCTAAATACTTCGCATTCCCTGATTTATACGACTTTTGAATTAACCTGCCGGAAGGGGTGTAATACCTGGCAATGGTTAAATTCAGAGCTGATCCATCTCCAAAATCAAATTGCTCCTGTACCAATCCTTTACCAAAGGAGCGTCGTCCTATAATCAATCCCCTGTCCAGATCCTGCACAGCTCCGGCAACAATCTCACTGGCAGAGGCTGTATTTTCATTGATCAGAACGGCAAGATGCCCGCTTTCAAAATCTCCTTCACTGGTTGCCCAGTAATTGGTTCTTTTCTCGTGCGCGCCACGGGTGAATACAATAAGCTTTTTATCTTTCAAAAAATGATCTGCCAATGAGATTGCCGCGCTTAAATAACCACCGCCATTATCTCTCAGATCGAGGATTAAATTTTTGACACCCTTCTTTTGAAGCAGGTTAAGCGCTGTAGTAAAATCTTCTGAAGTATTTGAGCCAAATTTATCGATTTTAATATAACCCGTCTCATTGTCAATTAAATATGAAGCGGTTACACTGCTCACATTAATCTTGCCGCGCTCAATACTGATATTCTTAAATGCACTGTCGGCTTGAGTTTTCACTAAAAGCTCTACAAATGTTCCCTGCTTTCCACGAATACTGCTTACTACCTGCTTTCCTGTAATTCCTACATTTATTACCGGCTTATTATTAATTTTAATGATCTGATCACCGCGGCGCAGGCCGGCTTTATTAGCAGGACCACCTGCAGTTACAGCAGCAACATTGAGTGTATCGTCTAAAATATAATACTCAATCCCGATACCATAAAAATTACCATCCAGATCTTCATTTAAAATTTTTGCTTCTACGGGTGGTAAATATGCCGAATGAGGATCAAGGTGCGTAAGTATTTCATCAAGCGCAATTTCTTTCAAAGAATCCGTTTCTATTTTATCCACATACTTAGTTTCAATCAGATTTAATATGGTGGCAAGCTTTTCGGATTTATCAGTTAAGAAAGGAAGAAAGGTGTCATTTGTCCGGTTACGGTCTTCGGTGGCAAATTTAGGGCCCAGAAACATCCCTACAATTAACACCGCCGTGTAACTACCTGCTATTAAAATATTCTTTTTTGTTGATGACCTCATGTATGGCTAAGCTAATTAACTATTGCTGAAAACCGATGTTTTATTCTGTCTATTTAGTTGGATTAACAACATGCTCTATTGTTACTACTACATTTTAAGGTATTTTAGTATACAAGATGGTAATTATTATTAACATAATTTTTCAGTTCTGGATAGTATTGCGATTTTTACACATTATTTTAGGTTTATGAAAAGAACTACTGAACAGGATTCAAAATATAATCATCTTGAAAAGATGCCGCTTAATGATCTGCTTAAAGGGATCAATAATGAGGATAAGACTGTTCCTTATGCTGTAGAGAAAGTAATACCGCAAATTGAAAAACTGGTACTGATAACCGCCCAAAAGATGAAAGCAGGCGGGCGACTATTTTATATCGGCGCAGGAACAAGCGGCAGACTGGGGATTCTTGACGCATCTGAATGCCCCCCCACTTATGGAGTGCCTTTTGACTGGGTGATCGGTATTATTGCCGGCGGTGATTCGGCTATACGCAAAGCTGTAGAAAATGCAGAAGATGATGAGGATCAGGCATGGAAAGATTGCCTTGAATACAATATCAACTCTAAAGATGTATTAATTGGCATTGCTGCTTCGGGCACTACGCCTTATGTTGTAGGCGGACTACGCAAAGCGAATGCAGAGGGGGTTACAACCGGTTGCATTGTATGTAATTCAGATAGCCCCGTAGCGGCAGAGGCGCAATATCCTATTGAGGTTATTGTAGGGCCTGAATTCGTAACGGGCTCAACACGCATGAAATCAGGAAGCGCCCAAAAAATGATCTTAAATATGATCAGCACTTCGGTGATGATACAGCTAGGCCGGGTTAAGGGTAACAAAATGTTTGATATGCAGCTAACAAACAATAAACTAACTGACCGTGCTGTAAGGATGATCGTGGAAGCAACAGGTGTTAATAAACAGGAAGCTTTATCACTGCTTGAACAATACGGCAGTGTCCGAAAAGCCGTTGAAAAAGCACAAAAAACGCCTTAAAAGAATACTAAACTTAAATAAAGGGAGTTGGTAGATATATGCATGAAATAGAGCCATATTATCGCTGGCGGGATGATTATATTGCTTCAGAAGATGAGCGGTCTCCTTTTTACCAAACGGAATATAGTGAGTTTGAGTTTGATAAACTGATCTATAACTACTTTATCCATCCGCAATGGGACCAGTTCGGCTCCCAGACACTTTATTTAAAAATTCTATTTGCAGATTATGATCGCGGATACGCCATTATTGAACTTATAGGCGAGTGGAACGATGCGATCAATAATGATATTATGCTGTTAAAACGTGAGATCATTGAAATAATGATCGATTACGGAATTAACAAGTTCATTCTTATTGGCGAGAACGTGTTGAATTTTCACTCTTCAGACGATCTGTATTACGAAGAATGGTTCCAGGATGTTGAAGAAGGCTGGATTGCCGGCATCAATTTCAGGGAGCATGTTTTAGATGAATTTAAATCGAGTCATATAGATTATTACATCAATTTTGGCGGCCTCCTGGATGATATGACATGGCGAAACCTGAAGCCTATCCAGGTTTTTAAAAAAGTTGAAGAGCAACTTATCAAAAGACTGAACTAACAAAATCAGATAACAAGACTCTGTAAACAGTTGCCCTATTTTTATATCCATATCCTTTTGCTTTTTACATAATAATATCGCACTTTTGCACTGCTTATTCAGAAAGACGGAGGGATTAGACCCTGCGAAGTCTTAGCAACCTGTGCTTACAAGGTGCTAAATTCTAACTGACCCTAAACTTAATGGGAAAGGAAGATAAGTGAAAGTCAAAACCAAAATACCGACTTTTCGAAAATAAGCCTAAAAGTATCGTTGTAGGTTGCATGTTATAGGTTGCGGGTGTTTTCCGTACGCCATTCATTCAGCTTGCAACCCACAACTTTCAACATTCAACATGAGTATCAGAGAAGAACTACAGAAACGTATTTTAGTTATAGACGGTGCAATGGGCACTATGATCCAGCGCTATCAGCTTACCGAAGAGGATTTTCGCGGAGAACGTTTTAAGGATCATCCGTGTGATGTAAGAGGAAATAATGACCTGCTGAATATTACCCGTCCGGATATCATAAAGGCCATTCATTCCGAGTATCTTGACGCAGGTGCTGATATTATCGAGACAAATACGTTTAGCACACAAAGAATTTCAATGGCAGATTACCAAATGGAAGATCTGTCGTATGAAATGAGTTTTGAGGGGGCTCGAATCGCCAGGGAGGTTGCTGATGAATACACCTTAAAAAACCCGGATAAACCACGATTTGTTGCAGGCGCACTCGGCCCCACAACCAAAATGGCTTCCATGTCGCCCGATGTAAATGATCCGGGATATCGTGCTGTTACATTTTATGAATTGGTTGAAGCTTATTACGAACAGATAAGGGGTTTAGTTGATGGCGGAGCCGATGTTCTGCTGTTTGAAACAATTACCGATACCTTAATAACCAAAGCAGCCCTTTTTGCCGCCAAGGATTATGAAAATAAAATAGGCCGCAAGATCGAGATTATGATCTCCGGAACAATTACCGATGCAAGCGGGCGTACATTATCGGGACAAACTGTTGAGGCATTTTTAAATTCAGTGAGCCATGCCAACATTCTAAGCATCGGATTAAATTGTGCCTTAGGAGCAAAAGAAATGAGGCCGCATATTGAGGAGCTTTCTGCGAAGGCTCCATGCTATATCTCTGCCTACCCTAATGCGGGTTTGCCGAATGAATTTGGTGCCTATGATGAAGGCCCTCATGAAACTGCACACCTGGTAGAAGATTTTATAAAAAACGGCTTTGTAAATATAGTTGGTGGATGCTGCGGAACTACTCCAGAGCATATACATTGTATTGCAGAAGCGGCTGCCAAATATCCGCCACGCGTTCCTGTTAAACCTGAGCCCTATTTACGCCTTAGCGGCCTGGAAGCTGTGACCTTAACTCCTGATACCAATTTTGTGAATATTGGTGAGCGTACAAATATTACCGGCTCTCCTAAGTTTTCAAAACTGATATTAAGCGGGAATTTTGAAGAAGCTTTATCTGTTGCCCGGCAGCAGGTAGAAGGCGGCGCCCAGATCATTGATGTGAATATGGATGAAGGGATGCTTGATTCTGAAGCAGCAATGGTTAAATTTTTAAACCTGATAGCTTCTGAGCCTGATATTGCCAAGCTTCCTATCATGGTCGATTCGTCTAAATGGAGTGTGATAGAAGCCGGGTTAAAATGCCTGCAGGGAAAAGGAATTGTGAATTCGATTTCTCTTAAAGAGGGCGAAGAAAAATTCAAAGAATTCGCCAACAAAATTAAACAATACGGCGCTGCCGTGGTGGTGATGGCTTTTGATGAGGATGGACAGGCAGATTCACTGGAGCGTCGTAAAGAAATTTGCAAACGTTCTTATGATATCCTGGTTAACGACGTTAATTTCCCGCCGCAGGATATCATTTTCGATCCAAATATCTTAACTGTAGCCACCGGCTTAGAGGAACATAATAACTACGCCGTAGATTTTATTGAAGCTACCCGCTGGATAAAACAAAATCTTCCACTGGCTAAGGTTAGTGGTGGTGTAAGTAACATTTCATTCTCGTTCCGTGGAAATAATACTGTGCGCGAAGCCATGCACTCGGCATTCCTTTATCACGCCATTAAAGCCGGGCTGGATATGGGAATTGTTAATGCAGGTATGCTGGAGGTTTATGAAGAAATTCCTAAAGATCTCCTGGAGCTTGTAGAAGACGTATTACTGAACCGTCGTGCTGATGCAACCGAGCGGTTGGTTGAATTTGCGGATACCATTAAAACCAAAGGTAAAGTAATGGTAAAAGATGAGGAATGGCGTAAAGAAAGTGTGGAAAGCCGCTTATCTCACTCCCTTGTTAAAGGTATAATCGATTATCTGGATGATGATGTAGAGGA
This sequence comes from Sphingobacteriaceae bacterium, assembly GCA_036402155.1. GTDB lineage: Bacteria > Bacteroidota > Bacteroidia > Sphingobacteriales > Sphingobacteriaceae > DASWTL01. The sequence goes on from DASWTL010000106.1 coordinate 21,303, forward strand.
AGCACGTCAAAAATACCCAAAACCACTGGAGGTAATCGAAGGACCTTTAATGGATGGGATGGGAATTGTTGGTGATCTTTTCGGCCAGGGCAAGATGTTTTTACCTCAGGTTGTAAAGTCTGCCAGGGTAATGAAAAAAGCGGTAGCATACCTGTTACCATTTATTGAAGAAGAAAAGCTGACAAACGTAGATAGTAATCAACGGAAAAATGCCGGAAAGATATTATTGGCAACAGTAAAAGGCGACGTACACGATATCGGTAAAAACATTGTTGGTGTGGTACTTGCATGCAATAACTTCGAGGTTATCGACCTGGGCGTGATGGTACCGGCACAAAAAATAATCGACGAAGCAAAAAAGCATAATGTTGATATCATCGGCTTGAGCGGATTAATTACACCATCACTTGATGAAATGGTGCATTTCGCCAAAGAAATGGAACGCCAGGAATTTAAGATCCCACTAATAATTGGCGGAGCCACCACATCACGTATCCATGCTGCAGTTAAAGTAGCCCCCAATTATTCAGGGCCAAGTGTGCATGTACTGGATGCATCAAGAAGTGTAACCGTTTGCAGCACATTGATGAGTGATGACAACCGTGATCAGTACATCAACCAGATTCATGATGAATATAATAAAGCCCGTGAAGCTCATTTAAGTAAGAAATCTGACAAGCGGTTTATTTCCATAAATGAAGCCCGTGCAGGCAAGTTTGCCATTAATTTAAATGGCAGTGTTCCACCGGCACCAACATTTACAGGTCTGAAGGTTTTTGATAACTTCCCGCTTGAGGAGCTTGTTCCTTATATCGACTGGACACCGTTCTTCCACACCTGGGAACTTAGAGGTAGCTACCCAAGGATTTTTAAAGATCAGGTGGTTGGTACTGAAGCTAAAAAACTTTTTGATGATGCTCAGGCCCTGTTAAACAGGATCATAAAAGAAAAAATTCTTACAGCAAAAGGCGTGATTGGCTTCTGGCCGGCAAATTCAGTAGGTGATGATATTGTATTAGAAGTGGAAGGTTCCGGGCTGAAGGTTGAAGGTAACTCCCAACTCCCAACTCCCAACTCCCAACTCGTTACTATTCATACCCTCCGCCAGCAGGCAGAGAAGGCTAAAAACGAACCTTACTACGCTCTCTCTGATTTTATTGCTCCACAGTCCACTGGAATAAAAGATCACTTCGGTGGGTTTGCAGTGACCACGGGTATTGGACTGGACGAATTTGTTGCAGACTTTGAGAAGAACTACGATGACTACAACAGCATCATGGCTAAAGCGCTGGCTGACAGGCTGGCGGAAGCTTTTGCCGAGAAGATGCATGAGCTGGTAAGAAGGGAATATTGGGGATATGCCAAAGAAGAATCGCTCAGCAATGAGGATCTGATAAAAGAAAAGTACACCGGTATCCGCCCTGCACCAGGCTATCCTGCATGTCCTGATCATACCGAAAAGCGTACCCTGTTTAATTTGCTTGATGCAGAAAAAAATGCAGGAATTAAGCTCACTGAAAACTTTGCAATGTATCCTACGGCTGCGGTAAGTGGTTTCTATTTTGCACATCCTCAATCCAGATATTTTGGATTAGGCAAGATCAGCAAAGACCAGGTTGAAGACTATGCCAAACGCAAGAACATGTCGGTGGATGAGGCTGAAAGATGGTTGAGTCCGAATTTGGGATACTAAATAAGTATTGAGTATTAAGTAGCAAGTATCAAGACTGATTGCAGAATTCCCTTGAATTTTTTAAAAGTATGTGGAATAAAGCACCGAGACTAAATGCATAACTTCAAAGAATTAAAAGTTTGGCAGGCATCAATGGAAGTCTCCAAAGCGATATTTGTTGCAACACGATTATTTCCTTCAGATGAGAGGTTTACATTAATATCTCAAATGATGAGAAGCGCAATTTCTATTCCTTCAAATATTGCAGAAGGTTGTGGTCGTAAATCAAATAAAGAATTATATCAATACCTTAATATCAGTCTGGGTTCTTCTTTTGAATTAGAAACACAACTTATACTTGCTAAAGAATTCAATTATATTA
>DASWTL010000107.1:0-3734 GCA_036402155.1 Sphingobacteriaceae bacterium
GTAGCCTGGGGTATGAAAGGTGAAAGTAAGTACCCAATGAATTTTATGAACCTGTTTATGGACAGCATGCTGGGGAAAGATCTGGAAACCAGCTTAACAAAATTGAAAAGCAATCTGGAGAATTAAAGAGAATTCCGGAAACTGATACTTATCAGGCGGTTAATAAAGTAAGTTGTTACACTTGCCTATTAGTTCCGGGGAGCTTATCTCAGGATGTTACCGATAATCGGAATCCAATTGATGGTGATTATGAAGAAAAATCGCATGGTTAGTGAAGAACCAAAAAAAAGAAAAGCCAGCTGAAAACCGGCTTTTCTGCAATATAATATAAGTTAAATAAATTATAGATTGCTGATTGTATAGGTGATCACCATTCCGTAGTCATCTGCCGGAGCGTATGAATATCCGGGATTTACTTTATAATCCACACCCAGGGTAGCAGTTCCTCGGGCATTTTTAGAAGCAGAAGTTCCGCTCAACGATGTTGGTGTTGTTGATAAAGGTACATACGTGCCTGATCCGTTTAATTTAAATTCTACAACTGATGCCGGCATTGGGGTAGGAGAGCTGCCAGTGAAATTAGCTGAATTGGCGCTCACATTGATAAACCAGGGTTTGTTAGACTTGTAAGTAAGCGTAACGGCATTCTGAGTTTCTATTCCTTCATCAATTTTAGCAATTGAATTAAAGTCGAATGTATTGGTAGCGCCACTGGTTACAGCAAGATCAAGAACTTCGGCAATCTTAACTGAAAACGTAGCTGTTGGAGCTGCTGTGCCTAGTTGGGCATTAGCTTGTTTAGTGGTGATTACTGATAAGGAAATAATTGCAGCAATAAATAGTAGTTTTTTCATTGTCTTAAGGTTAAGCTAATATTTTGAGAACGTCAACTTATACACTTATGCTAAGAGTTATTCAATTGGTATACCAAAGTATGAAATGTTTCAAATTAAGCTCAAAATGCAATTTTATTTTTGTTTTGATCAGGTAATGTTGGGGAATTTGAACGACTGAATTGGGGATATTGTGGAAAAAATTCCCCAACTAATGGGTGATTCATAAGAATGATATTTCAAGTTTGACCCTGACGTGGTAAAGAAGAAAAAGGGATACGATAAATTTGGGTGTTGAATACGACTTTCCACTATTATGAAATCAGGTTTAAAATTAAGCATACTGGATCAAAGCATTGTTCGAAAAGGGCATACTGCTGCTGACGCTATTTCAGGCACCATTGCTACTGTGCAGTTAGCAGAGCAATTGGGATATCACCGGTTTTGGATTTCGGAGCATCATAACTCGGCTATGATAGCCGGCTCAGTGCCTGAGATACTGATGGTTAAACTGGGAGATGTAACCCGAAATATCCGTATAGGATCAGGTGGTATTATGTTGCCTAACCATAGCGCTCTTAAGATCGCGGAGAGCTTCCGCATGCTGGAAATACTTTTTCCAGGGAGGATAGATTTGGGTATGGGACGTGCACCCGGCAGCGACCGCATTACTGCTGCTTTGCTTAACCCTTCGAATACATTCAGTGAAGAAAAATATATTCAGCAACTGGAACACCTTCAGGCATATTTTAATGATGAAGCCGGTACAGAATACGGGAGGATACTGGCAGTACCCCAGTCATTAACTGTTCCGGAGCAATGGATACTGAGTTCGAGCGGAGGCAGCAGCGCTATTGCCGCCCGCTTTGGTGCCGGACTGGCTGTAGCCAGATTCATTAATGGGTGGGCGGGACCTGAAGTTGCGGATACTTATCGAAGCGCATTTGAGCCTTCTGAAATCTTTCAGCAACCACGTATTCTGGTGGCTATCCAGGTGCTGTGTGCTGATACAGAACAAAAGGCTCTGGAATTGCGGAAAATGTCTGACTATATGCTTCTTCAGTTTGAGAAGGGGAATTTCGGGCCGATGCTGGATTTTGAGGAAATCCGGAATTATGAATTTTCTCCCGATGAACTTGCGCGGATAAAATATAACAGCGGAAGGATCATTTCAGGCACGCAGCAATCAGTAAAACAACAGATCCAGGAGCTGGCACATGATTTTGATACCGATGAAATTATGGTTTCCTGCATGACTTCGAGACAGGAAGACCGGGTACGCTGTTTTGAATTATTGGCAGAGGTATTTAGTTTATAAGGAACGCGTTAGCTGATTTTAAACGGATGTAAACGTTTATAAACGGATATATACGTTTATTAATGGACTAGCGGTTTTATAAAAAATATTTTTGGGCTTTGGATGTTAATGAGCAGACCATGGAACAAAAGCCCATTCAGTTGTATATCAAACCTTTGACTTATAAGGATACCGCCATTTTTAAGTTTACTTTTTATAAGAATCCGCCGCTTTTCAAATACCTGCTCTCGCTGGGTTATTTTAAATATGACCGCTTTCAGAAAATGCTTTATACAGAGGCTAAGGAAGAGATTCTTGATGCGATACAAGTAGCGGGAAAGGGCAAACTCGTAATCAATAAAAGTTCGCTTTATGCTGAATATGTATCACAGGCGCAAAAAGAACGCCTGCATACCCTTGACCGGGTAGGAATTCCCAGGTACAACTTCGATAAATGCAGGATACTGGTAAAAACAGCTATTATAGATGAAAATCAGTATTACCTGATGACTACCGATAGAACGAACCACTGTAAAGAAGTGATGCTTAGTCTTGATTTTATTCATTATGACAGAAAACTTTCCGCTTTTCTCATGCCCATGCAGGAACATTATCTTATGAAAATGCTTAATTCCGTAAAGGGCAAGGTGTATATTTCTTTGCACCAGCACGTGCATTTGCGTAGCCTGTATGTGCAGTCCCTTTTTTGGACTCAGAGTTATCATACAGATATTAAGCCCCCTGAGGAGTATTTAAAACATCTTAAATCAAATAATTACAGTATAAATACTATACGGAATTATTATCTGTCATTTTTTAACTTCATGTATTATTGTAACGTTATAAATAAGGATATTTCCGATATAACCGGAAATGAAGTGAATGATATAGTTTTAAAGATAGCAAGTCATAACTATCTCAGCACTAGTTCTACCCATTGCATGATTAATGCGGTTTTATACTACTATAAGCATGTTTTAAACAGGAATGAATACAAGAGTCAGATTTTGCGTCCGCAAAAGGAGCGAAGTCTGCCAAAGGTGCTGGCAGCTGAAGAAATTGTTAAGATATTAAACAGTTGCAGCAATATGAAGCATAAAACAATGCTGAGCCTGCTTTACAGCTGTGGTCTGCGGGCCGGAGAGGTTATTGATTTAAAAGTTTCTGATATAGACAGTAAGCGCATGCTGATATCTGTTTGTAAGGGTAAAGGATTTAAAGACAGAACGGTAATGCTATCCGGAAAGCTTTTAATGATGCTAAAAGATTATTATAAACTGTATAAACCCAAGGTATACCTTTTCGAGGGCCAGTATGGGGATAAATATGCTGTAAGTTCACTCAGGCAGGTTTTAAATGAAGCATGTAAAAAGGCGGGTGTGAAAAAAGCTACGCTTCATTGGCTGCGACATTCTTTTGCTACGCATTTGCTGGAATCCGGTACGGATATACGCTATATCCAGCAGCTTTTAGGTCATAGCAGTACAAAAACTACTGAGATTTACACCTATGTGAGTACCAGGCAGATAGGGCAGATTAAGAGTCCGCTGGATAACCTGGATATTTAGGATTTTTAAGAAAATGTTTAACTTACACGCAATATA
>DASWTL010000108.1:0-2400 GCA_036402155.1 Sphingobacteriaceae bacterium
GAAGGGAAAAACCTTTGTGACCCCCGAGTTGATATTTACCTACAGTAACCAGGGAAAAGGGCTAGCTAGTCGTAACTTGCATGATTGGGCACGTAAGTACAGTATTCTGGATGCCGATAAGCCGCGCATGCCATTATTGAATAACTGGGAAGCGACTTATTTTGATTTTAATGAAACGAAACTGGAAAGTTTGCTGGATGATACAAAAAAGTTAGGTGTTGATCTTTTTTTACTCGATGACGGATGGTTCTCTAATAAATATCCCCGCAATAATGACAAGACTGGGTTGGGTGATTGGGAGGTAAGTAAATCCAAGCTTCCTAACGGGATAGGACATTTAGTAAAAGAAGCTGATAAACGCGGTGTGAAATTCGGTATCTGGCTTGAGCCGGAGATGATAAATCCTAAAAGTGCATTGTATGAGAAACATCCTGATTGGGTATTAAAGCTGAATAACCGCGAGGAGCATTATTATAGAAACCAGCTTATCCTTGATCTGATTAATCCAAAGGTACAGGACTTTGTATACAATGTAGTTGTAGACATGCTGAAAGAGAACCCTGGTATTGCCTATATTAAATGGGATTGTAACCGCATGATGACCAATACCGCGTCACCTTATTTAAAGGAAAATCAATCGCATGTTTTTATTGAATATACCAGGAGCCTTTATAAAATATTAGATCGAATAAGGGAGAAATATCCTCATTTGCCCATGATGCTTTGTTCAGGAGGAGGAGGGCGTACAGATTACGGAGCGCTTAAATATTTCAATGAATTCTGGCCCAGCGATAATACCGATCCGGTTGAACGAATATTCATCCAGTGGGGATATTCCTATTTCTTTCCATCGCTTTCAGTGGTTAATCACATTACCTCCCGTGGCAAACAATCTTTGAAATTCAAAACGGATGTAGCCATGATGGGTAAGATGGGTTATGATATGCGGCTGATCAACATGACACCGGCCGAGCTGGAGTTTAGTCAGAATGCGGTTAAAACGTATAAAAAAATCGAAGAGACGATTACCCAGGGTGATATGTATAGGCTGGTATCACCATATGAAGAACCACGGGCTGTACTGATGTATGTTGATAAAGCACAGAATAAATCTGTTTTGTTCGCGTATACCATGAATACACGGGATAGACATGTGTTTAATACAGTTCGACTCCAGGGACTTGATCCCAATGCAACGTATTCAGTTCAGGAAATTAATCTGATGCCGGGTGCAAAATCCTCTTTTTTTGATAATAATAAATCATATACAGGTGATTATCTGATGAAGGTGGGGATGCAGGTGTCATCAATCAGACCGCTTACCAGCGCCATTTTTGAGATCAGCAGAAGGTAATTACAGCTGGTGTTATGAATCTGATTATAAGCTAATTATAAGGTGTCGGAGGTTTTCTTACATCATTTTTTGCTACTTTAAATTCATGTTTAACTCTTAATTTACATTATGTGTAATAAAGCACGTTTATTTTTTCTGTTAGCTGTTCTTTCTTTGCTGTTTCAATCCATGAAAGAGCCGGTTGAACACAAGGTGTTATTGTCAGCACTGAATATTAAGAATATAAGACAGGGGTTTGGCAGCCCCCAGTTAAATAAGAGTGCTGGCGGCAAGCCCTTTTTTATCGCCAGTCAAACTTTTGAAAATGGCGTAGGGACTAACCCAAGAAGTGTGCTTTGGGTAAATCTGGCTGGGGGAAGCAGTAAATTTATTTCCACAGTTGGAATAGATGACGCATCTGTTGAAAAAACACATACAGTGAAGTTCAAAATTCTGGGTGATGGCAAAAAATTATGGGATTCCGGAGAAATGAAATATGGTCAGCCCGCGAAACAACTGGAACTTGATGTTAGTGGAGTTAATGAACTTGTATTAATTGTAAATGTATTAAATACATATAACCGGGTAAAAGTACAGACCAATTGGGCCAATGCATATTTTATTGTGACAGGAAGTGAGCCCCAAACTATGACCGCTCCGCGTGAGGAGGCAGTAATTCTTACACCAAAACCAGTGGCCACACCAAGGATCAATGGTCCCAAAGTGTATGGATGCCGCCCTTCCAATCCGTTTTTGTTTCGTATTCCTGCAACAGGGGATCGGCCCATGCAGTTCCGGGCTGAGAATTTACCTGCAGGTTTAGAACTTGATGAAAATTCAGGAATTATTACAGGTAAAGTATTAAAAAGAGGTGATTATAATGTAATCCTGCATGCAAAGAATAATAAAGGGGAAACCAGCAGGGTATTTAAAATTTCATGTGGTGATAAGCTTGCCTTAACACCATCTATGGGGTGGAACGACTGGTATTCTCATTACGACCACATTACTGATGTAAAGATGCGTGAGGCGGCTGATATAATGGTGAAAAGCGGAATGGCTGATGC
>DASWTL010000109.1:0-3085 GCA_036402155.1 Sphingobacteriaceae bacterium
ATTCCTTCAGAAGCCATAATACCTATCCAGAACGGTAAAAAAGTATTTGTTACGGATAGTGGAAAAGCAAAAGAGGTACTGGTAGAAACATCTACCCGAACGGATAAGGATGTACTGATCATTTCAGGTTTAACCCCCGGCGACACGGTACTAACCACCGGGATCATGGCATTAAAAGAGGGTAGCCCCGTAAAGGTTGCAATTCGGAAAAAATAATTAAGATATTATGAGTTTATCTACCATAAGCATAAAGCGGCCGGTTTTTACCATAGTGATGAATCTGCTGTTGATCATATTCGGTATTATTGGATTCTCATTTCTGGGCATCCGTGAATTCCCGTCGATAGATCCGGCTACTATATCCGTCCGCACCAATTATTCGGGAGCAAACTCAGATATCATTGAATCTCAGATCACTGAGCCGCTTGAAAAAGCAATTAACTCAATAGACGGAATTAGGAATATCACCTCCTCAAGCAACCAGGGGTCGAGCAATATCACTATTGAATTTAACCTTTCCAAAAACCTTGAAGAAGCCGCAAATGATGTCCGTGATAAAGTTTCCCAGGCAGTTAGAAATCTTCCGCAGGATATTGACTCACCGCCGGTAGTTTCAAAGTCAGATAGCGATTCCGACCCGATTATCAGTATGACGATACAGAGTGATATCAGGGATCAGCTTTATCTCAGTGAGATTGCTGAAAACACCATTTCTCAACGTCTGCAAACTATACCTGGAGTAAGCAGCATCCAGATCTGGGGTGAAAAAAAATATGCTATGCGGTTATGGATTGATCCGATGAAACTGGTTGCTCACGGTCTTACCGTTGCGGATATCAGAACAGCGCTAAACCGCCAGAATGTAGAACTACCCTCAGGAAAAGTTACAGGCAGTAATACCGAGTTAACTGTAAGAACTCTTGGAAATCTGAATACCGAAGAACAATTCAATAATCTGATCATTCAATCTGACGGCGAAAAAATTTTAAGGTTCAGCGATATCGGAACCGCCACACTTGGACCTGAAAACATCGAAACCAAAATGACCCAGTCTGGCTTACCCATGGTTGCTGTTGCAATTATCCCGCAACCAGGCACAAACTACCTGGATATTTCTTCAGAGTTTTATAAGCGTTATGAACAGCTTCAGGAAGAACTTCCCCAGGATATTAAGCTGGCCATTGCGTTTGACAACACCATGTTTATCAAGAAATCAGTAATTGAAGTAGCAGAAACTATTTTGATTGCTTTAATCCTTGTTATTCTGGTTATTTATCTCTTTTTCAGAGACTGGAGTATCGCATTCAGGCCGTTAATTGATATCCCGGTTTCACTGATCGCGACATTCTTTATCATGTACCTGTTTGGTTTTTCTGTGAACGTACTCACCCTTTTGGCCATTGTACTTGCCACAGGTCTGGTAGTGGACGACGGTATTGTGGTAACCGAAAATATTTACAAAAAGGTTGAGGCCGGAATGTCTCCCATCGAAGCAGCTATTAAAGGGTCGAATGAAATATTTATAGCTGTTATTTCTATTTCCATTACCCTTGCTGCAGTGTTCCTGCCCGTTGTGTTCTTAGAAGGTTTTGTTGGGCGATTATTTCGCGAGTTTGGAATTGTTATCGGCGCAGCCGTGCTTATATCAGCATTTGTTTCTTTAACACTAACCCCCATGCTTAATGCCTACATGATGAAGGCCGGCAAACAGAATAAATCTAAATTTTACAATATCACCGAGCCATACTTTGAGCGTATGAACAAAGGCTATGCCCATGCATTGAATAACTTTATGAAACGAAAATGGCTTAGCTTTCCTATTATTTTGGGTTGTCTGGGTCTGACTGCACTTTTTTATAACCTGCTTCAAAAGGAAACTGCACCGTATGACGACAGAAGCAGGATACGGATTAGTGTGAAGGGGCCCGAAGGTGCCACTTATGAGTACATGGATAATTTCATGAAGGAACTCACCGATCTGGTGAATGATTCCATCCCTGAGAAAGCCATCAACCTGGTTATCACTTCGCCCGGATTTGGGTCATCTTCGGTAAACAGCGGATTGATGATTTTAAGCCTGACTCCACCTGCAGAACGTGAACGGTCTCAAAAAGATGTAGCATCTAAACTTACTCAAATAACCCGAAAATATTCGGAAGGCCGTACAATGGTAACAGAACAGCCAACCATTTCTGTAAACAGAAGGGGCGGACTGCCTATACAATATATTATTCAGGCTCCGAACTTTCAGAAACTGGAAGAAAAGATACCGCTCTTTATGGAGGCCGTTGAAAAAGATCCGACATTCACAACCTCGGACGTTAATCTTAAGTTTAATAAACCGGAAATAAATATTTCCATAGACCGGGAAAAAGCACAGAGCCTGGGAGTTTCAGTGATTGACGTGGCACAAACCCTTCAACTATCCCTGAGCGGACAACGTTTTGGCTATTTTATAATGAATGGCCGGCAATATCAGGTACTGGGGCAGTTTGAGCAGTCAGACCGTGATGACCCCCTGGATCTTACCTCCATTTTCGTAAAGAGTAATACCGGCGCGCTTATTCAACTGGATAACCTGGTAACTATGAAAGAACAAAGCAGTCCGCCTCAATTATATCATAACAATCGTTACATGGCCGCAACGGTTTCTGCAGGCCTTGCCCCGGGGAAAAGCATCAGCGATGGTATTGAAGCAATGGACCGGATTTCAGAAAAAATGCTTGACGACAGCTTTACAACTGATTTAAGTGGTGAATCCCGCGACTTTGTAGAAAGCAGTTCGAATACTATTTATGCATTTGGGCTGGCATTGCTTCTAATCTATCTGATACTCGCTGCACAGTTCGAAAGCTTTGTTGACCCATTTATCATCATATTAACTGTACCTATGGCAGTAGCAGGTGCCATGCTTTCATTATGGTTATTCGGGCAAACCTGGAATATTTTCAGTCAGATCGGGACCATCATGTTGATAGGACTCGTCACGAAGAACGGCATATTAATTGTTGAATTTGCTAACCAATTACGAGAGCAAGGTAAGCCCAAGTTTGAAGCCATCATGGAAGCTTCAGAAGCAAGGCTT
>DASWTL010000110.1:0-11204 GCA_036402155.1 Sphingobacteriaceae bacterium
TTTTAAATCGGTCAGTTCGTTTACACAGATCATAACACTTGAAACCGAAGTATTAACCGAAAACCGCTCAACATCTTCTTCAACTTGCCGGATGATTTTATGTAAAGCCTTTAATTCTGCCTTTGTGGGCTCCTGATCGGATACTCTGAAATTAAACTGATCATCATGAAACAATTTCCAGAACTTTCTCAGAAATTTAAACACCCCTTCAATACCATTTGTATTCCATGGTTTACTCTGCTCTAACGGGCCAAGGAACATTTCATAAAGACGTAAGGTATCAGCGCCATATCGTTCAATAATGTCATCGGGATTAACCACGTTGAACTTAGATTTTGACATCTTTTCAACCTCTACACCGCAGATATATTTACCACTCTCCAGTATAAATTCTGCATTTGCAAATTCAGGTCTGAAATTTTTGAATTTCTCCAGATTTAAAACATCGTTTTCAACAATATTCACATCCACATGCAAATGTTGAACCATTAAAGAAGTCCTAATTGGAAACTCTAACAATGCATCTTCACCTAATTGATTCGCTAATATTTCTTTAAATTCATGCGGCGGCATTTGGCCTTTCAATATTCGATCAGCGATATTAAATGACACGAGTAGGGGCTTTTCCTTTTGAACAAGTTCAAAATTGTCTTTTAAATAATGCGCTGAATCAAGAAACAATCTATATACAAAATTGGACCTGCCCTGGATCATCCCCTGGTTAATCAACTTCTTAAAAGGCTCTTCCTCAATTACATAACCCACATCCTTAAGAAATTTATTCCAGAACCGGCTATACAGCAGATGGCCGGTGGCATGCTCTGATCCGCCTATGTACAGATCCACATCTTTCCAATATTCTATGGCTTCTTTTGATGCGAATTCCTGATCGTTCTGTGCGTCCATATAGCGGTACCAATACCAGCTTGAACCAGCCCAGCCCGGCATAGTGCTTAATTCATAGCTTCCTTCCAGGTGCGCTCCATCAGGAAGCACTTTGGAGTAATGCCAATCTTCAGCCCTGCCTAAAGGAGGCTCGCCGGATTCTGTAGGCAGATATGCATCGACCTCCGGGAGTACCAATGGTAAATCACTTTCATCAATAAGGTGGGGTAAATCTCCTTTAAAATATACAGGCACAGGTTCACCCCAATAACGTTGTCTGCCGAATATTGCATCGCGCAACCGGTAATTCACCTTTGCTTTTCCCTTACCTAAATCTTCCAGTTTAGCTACTGCAACAGCAGTTGCTTCTTTATATTTTAAACCGTCAAGGAAGTGCGAATTCACATAACGGCCTTCCTTGGTTGGATCGCCCTGCTTATCTAAGTCTTTCTGTGCATCCAGAATTTGAACTATCGGTAAATGATATTGCGTAGCAAAAAGCCAGTCGCGCTGGTCTCCTGATGGTACCGCCATAACTGCCCCGGTACCGTAGCCGGCTAATACATAATCAGCAATCCATATTGGTATTTGTTCTCCGGTGAAAGGATGCAAAGCATAACTACCGGTAAATGCCCCGGATACCGTTTTAGCATCAGCCATACGGTCAAGTTCTGACTTCTTCTTTGTTTGGATGATATAAGCCTCTATTTCGTCTTTATGCTCGGGCGTGGTTAACCGTTCAACCAACTCATGCTCTGGTGCAATCACAAGAAATGTTACACCAAAAATAGTGTCTACACGGGTGGTGAATACTTCAATAGCCTCACCCCGGCCCTCTCCAGGGGAGAGGGAGACCGTTTCGTCTATCTTTCGATCAGGCAATGTTTCCAGCTTTCCCCTGATTGCATTTGTTACTTCAATTGTTTTTGAAATAACTTCTTCATTAGAAAATCGGATAACTTCAAATCCCAATCGATTTAACGCTTCTGTTCTTAATGTGTCGGATTCTTTATTAGATGCATGATACCCTCCGTCAACTTCAATAATCAAACCTTTTTTTAAGCAAATAAAATCAGCAATATAAGTATGAATAGCATGCTGCCTTCTAATTTTGAATCCTGTTTGACTGTTTCTTAGAGCCTGCCATAATAAGTCCTCCGCCACAGTTGATTCTTTCCTGTTCTGACGAGAGTGTGTTTTTAAAATATCCCACAAAGCCGGATCTGCGGTTTTGTATCCAGTCTCTGCAGTTCCCCTCTCCCCCGGAGAGGGGTTAGGGGTGAGGCTAAACCGAACCAAAGCGCCCACACTCTTACCTATCCAATTCCGCTGCATCTCTTTCAATGGCTCCGGCCAGTCGATATCATTCAATCCCTGAAGTAAACGGTCAGCATAAGCAGTTATCCGCATACTCCATTGCATCATCTTTTTTTGTTCTACCGGAAAGCCTCCACGTTCAGAAAAGCCATCTTTTACTTCATCATTTGCTAATACTGTACCCAACGCAGGACACCAGTTAACGGTACTTTCTCTAAGGTATGTTAACCTGTATTTTAATAGTTCGACCTGCTTCTCCTCTTCAGTGAACGACTTCCAGTCGGCGGCTGAAAAGGTATTCACTTCATCGTCTGCAACTGCTATAATCCCCTCACTACCATTTCTTTCAAATTTAGCTATCAGCGTATCTATCGGCTCCGCCTTTTCACTCTCCTGGTTATACCATGAATTAAAGAGTTTCATAAAGATCCATTGGGTCCATTTATAATAACCTGGATCACTGGTTCGTACCTCCCGGCTCCAGTCGAATGAAAAACCAATCTGATCGAGCTGCCTTCGGTATGTATTTATATTTTCTTCAGTAGTAACAGCCGGATGTTGACCCGTTTGAATAGCATATTGTTCAGCTGGTAAGCCAAAAGAATCGTACCCCATAGGATGAAGGACATTAAATCCTTTAAGCCTCTTATATCTTGAGTATATATCAGAAGCTATATAACCCAACGGATGGCCTACATGTAAACCTGCTCCTGATGGATAAGGAAACATATCCAGAACATAATATTTTGGCTTGTCAGAACTGTTTTTAACTTTATATGTCTGGTTTTCGGCCCAAAACCGCTGCCACTTATTTTCTATTTCCCTGAATTGATAATCCATAATATCTTTCTGAAGGTGCGAAAATACAAAAACTCTGCATTTTTGACCGTTAAAGCTTTAAGTTCAATGTCTTTCAAATAAAACAGATTATAACACTTAGGCAGATATAATTTACGTTAATAGAATGAAATCTTTATTTTCGCAAATCAATCTATTAGCTCATGGAAGAATTTGAAGTAAGCACTTCCTCTAAAAAAACAAAGACGGTTTATATTTCAACGGTGATAAGTATTGCCCTGGTACTGCTCATGACGGGCTTATTGGGGCTAATTCTGGTACACGCAAAAAACCTGTCAAACTACGTTAAAGAGAATATTGTTCTCAATATTATAGTAAATGACGGAGCAAAAGAAGTTGATATTCTTTCCCTTCAAAAGCAATTGGATTCACATCCCTATGTTTTAAAAACCCAGTATGTAAGTAAGGAGCTTGCAGCACGTAATCTTACAAAAGATCTGGGTGAGGATTTTGTAGAATTCCTTGGATATAATCCGCTTCTGTCATCAATTGATGTTTATATGAAGGCTGAACATGCCAATAACACCAGTATTCAGCAGTTCACCAAACAACTTACAAGTAATCCGCTGGTTAAGGAAGCTATTTACCAGAAGTCTTTAATAGACATGGTAAATCAGAATATCCGGGCTATCGGGCTAGTTATCCTGGCATTTGCTGGAATTTTGTTAATAATTTCAATTGCACTGATTAATAATACCATTCGTCTGGCTATTTACTCACAGCGTTTTCTGATTAAAAGTATGCAGCTGGTAGGAGCTACAAAAACATTTATCAGAAAACCATTTATCAGTTATGGTGTTCTTCATGGCTTACTGGGTGCTTTAATTGCGATTATTTTACTTTTACTAACGTTATATTTTGCACAGAAACAGGTTCCTGAAATAGTCATTCTCAGGAACTGGCTGGAGTTTTCGATTGTATTTATCGGAGTAATTGGAATGGGCATATTAATTGCCGGACTTAGTACATATTTTGCAGTCAGTAAATATTTGCGATTAAAAATACATGACCTTTATAAATAAATAATGGCACAGAAAAACACTCATAGTACCGAAACCAATGTTGAATTTGTTTTCGGAAGAAGCAATTACCGTTTACTGCTTATTAGCATTGCCATGGTAGTTGCAGGTTTTATATTGATGATGGGCGAAACGGATATTTACGACTTCAGAAAAACAGTAATTGCGCCAATTGTGGTATTAGCTGGTTTTGCAGTTGGATTTTTTGCAATCCTTAAAAAGCCCGACCAAAGTAAATAATGAATTTTTTTGAAGCAATAATTCTGGCAATCATCGAAGGATTGACGGAGTTTCTGCCTGTTTCATCTACCGGCCATATGATTATTGGCTCAACCATGATGGGACTGGAGGAAAACGCATTTGTTAAAATGTTCACCATTGCAATACAATTCGGAGCTATCCTCTCCGTTGTATTTCTTTACAGGCGCCGTTTTTTTAAGTCATTCGATTTTTATTTCAAGTTGTTTGTTGCATTTATACCCGCAGCAATTGTTGGCTTTTTATTAAATGATTTTATTGATAAAATGCTTGAAAGCGTTATCATAGTAGCCATAATGCTTGTTGTTGGTGGTATAGTTCTGGTGTTTGTTGATGACTGGTTTAAGAAAGGCGAAATAGATTTTGATGTAAATTATAAGGAGGCTTTTATCATCGGGCTTTTCCAGGTAATTGCAATGGTCCCCGGAGTTTCCAGATCGGCAGCTACTATTATTGGAGGACTTACACAAAAATTGACCCGTAAAGCAGCCGCAGAATTTTCATTCTTCCTGGCGGTGCCCACCATGTTTGCCGCTACGGTGTATAAAATGTATGAGTATCATAAAGAATATGGCCTAAGTACCAATGGCCTGGATGTATTGATTGTCGGTAACCTTGTTGCTCTGGTAGTGGCTTTTTTTGCTATCAAATCGTTTGTTAACTATGTTACTGCCCATGGGTTTAAGGTTTTTGGATATTACCGTATAGCTGTTGGGTTAATTATCCTGGCCTTATATTTTATGGGATATGATCTGAAAGTTGTATAGTGAGTGAACAAAAAATATTTCCGGAATTTAATTTTACTGAAGGCGAACTCCTTCTAATCAATAAACCTTATCGGTGGACCAGTTTTGATGTAGTCGGCAAGATACGGAACGCATTCAAACCGCTCAAATTAAAAGTTGGCCATGCAGGCACATTAGACCCCCTGGCTACGGGTTTGCTTATCCTTTGTACGGGAAAACTCACCAAGAAGATCGATGAATACCAGGCCCAGGAAAAGGAGTATACCGGCACGATGGTTCTCGGAGCCACAACTCCTTCCTATGATCTGGAAACAGAGGTTGATCAGACTTATGATATATCCGATCTAACACCCGAGAAAATTTCAGATATCTGCCAGCAGTTTATTGGTGAGCTTGAACAATATCCTCCGGCACATTCAGCTGTAAAGGTTTCTGGAGAACGGCTGTATGAAAAGGCACGTCGTGGTGAAACTGTGGAACTGAAAACCAGAAAAGTAACTATCAAAACATTCGAACTTACACGAATTGAGCTACCGCAAATAGATTTCAGGGTAGTGTGCAGTAAAGGCACCTATATCCGGTCATTGGTATATGATTTCGGAAAAGCTTTAGATAATGGCGCTTATTTATCCTCATTACGAAGAACCAGGAACGGGGAATTTCATGTAAAGGATGCTTTTGAAGTTATGGAACTTGTAACACATATCCGAAACCTTAAGGAAGGTGCGAACTTAAAATAACAGTTTGTAATTTTGACGATCCATGAAGATATATCACCACATAAATGAATTCAAAGCCATAAAGAATGCTGTGGTAACTATCGGAACGTTCGATGGAGTTCATGTGGGTCACCAAAAAATATTAGCCCGGCTAAAAGAACTTGCGCAGGAGATAGAAGGAGAATCGGTAATCCTTACTTTCTTTCCCCACCCCAGAATGATCCTTCATCCTGAAGATCTGGACCTCAAGCTGATTACTACAATGGCTGAGAAAGCAGTCTTACTTGAACAGGCAGGAATCGATCATCTGATTATAACTCCATTTACACGGGATTTTTCTAACCTAACACCGGAAGATTATATAAAACATGTTCTGGTTGAAAAAATTGGCACAAAAAAAATTGTCATTGGCTATGATCACCACTTTGGTAAAGACAGACAGGGCAGCCTGAATGATCTGCAGCAATTTAGCCGGATGTATGATTTTGAGGTTGAAGAAATTCCTGAGCAGGATGTCAATGATGTTGCCGTCAGTTCTACTCAGATACGTAGTGCCTTGCTTTCAGGAGATATTGCTACGGCAAACGAATTTTTGGGATACTCTTATACATTAACAGGAAGGGTTGTTCGCGGCGATCAGTTAGGCCGTACCCTGGGTTATCCTACTGCAAATCTTTTTGTTGAGGAAACTTATAAATTGATTCCGGGCGATGGTATTTATGCTATGCTAATAGAGATGGTCGGAAAGTCCGAAGTCCGAAGTCCGAAGTCCGGAGTTGGGAGATTGGAAACCGGAGTCGGGAGACTCAAGACTCAAGACTTAAAGAAAGGAATGGGTTACATTGGTTCCCGTCCGACTATTAACGGTATGACCAGGAATATTGAGGTAAACATTTTTGACTTCAATGAGGATATTTATAATGAAAAAATCACGCTTCATTTCCTTGAATTTGTTCGGCATGACGAGAAATTCAGTTCTCTTGAAGACCTTAAAACTCAGCTTGCTAAAGACAAAATCAAGACCCTTGAACTGATTGGTTAAAATTTTGTTACCTTCATTTAGCGAATGGCTAAACTTAATATTGATAAACAGGACGCAGAATTACTAAATAATGTCATTTCCCAGTGGCAAAATGAAAGCCTTATTGATGAAGAAACAGCCGGAAAACTAAGATCTTCTTATGAAATAAAAGGATTTGACTGGGGCAGGCTGGCCCAATATTCTTTTTGGGTAGCTCTGGTTTGCGGAATTATTGCTTTTGCATCGTTAATAATTGATGACAATGTGATCAATTATTTAAAAAAGCTTTATGACACTCCTGATATTGTAATCAGCGTCATATCCGGAATTCTTTCAGGCGTTTTATTTTACCTGGGTACCAGGCAAAAACGACTTTATCCTGAACGAATCTTCAGCAACGAAGCAATTATCTTTTTCGGGGTATTATTCACTGCAAGTTCGATTGCCTTCCTGGGAAAGACCCTGGATAACGGTTCAGGGCATTTCTCCATTTTATTTCTGCTCTCTGTTTTCATCTACAGTTTACTGGCATGGAAGTTTAGATCCCGTTTAATCTGGGCCTTTGCATTAATCTCACTTGGTAGCTGGTTTGGCACAGAAACCGGTTATCAAACTAACTGGAACTATTACTTTCTGGGAATGAACTATCCCTTACGATTTGTATTCTTTGGTGGGGTACTTATCTTTTTTAGCTTTTTAATGCGAAAGATCAACCGTCTGGATTATTTCCGTACGCTTACTTACATCATGGGAATGCTTTACCTTTTCATTTCACTTTGGCTGATATCCATTTTCGGAAATTTCGGGACCATTGAAGATTGGTGGAAAGTAAAGCAGGTGGAAATCTTTTATTGGGGAATTATATCCGCCGCAGTTGCTGCCGGATTTATTACTTACGGCCTTAAGAAAAAAGATAATATCGCACGTGAATTTGGAATTACCTTTCTTTTAATAAACCTGTACACCAGGTATATTGAATACTTCTGGGAAATGACCGACAAGACTATCTTTTTTGGTATTCTGGCCATATCATTCTGGCTTATCGGACGGAAAGCAGAGAAAATATGGAATATTGAGTTTTTGAAAAAATAATCGATATTGTTTTTGATGGATCCGAACGGGTCATGATGAAGCTCTCAAACCATTGTGCGCTAGTTAGGATCGTTTTCCAGGAACCCCGCTGCCCTGATTTTCTTCATCCAGAACTAATGAAAGGAATTTACATTCATTCCCTGGCAAGGCCCCGAGTGCCTCAGTGACCCTGGTTTATCTTAATATCATACGTTATCTCTACTCCACCGGCAGCCAGCATATCATGAACTGAACAGTACTTTTTAACTGCAAGCTCTGCTGCACGTTCCGCCTTTTGAGGATCAATTTCACCCTGTAGGTTAAACTGCATGTGGATCCTGGTAAACACACTCGGAACTTCATCTCTTCTTTGCCCATCCACATCCACTGAAAAGCCGGTGATTACTTGCCGCTGTTTCTGCAAGATGCTTACCAGGTCAAGAGAACTACATGAGCCTAATGCCATCAATACAAGCTCCATGGGCCGTGCTCCAAGCCCAAGGCCACCTATTTCAGGCGAGCCATCGATATGCACCTTGGTTCCTGATACAGCGCCTGATGCTTCAAAATGAACAGCATCATTTACCCGGTTGATCGTTACTTTCATTTTAAGAGATTTGAGTATTGAGTATTAAGTACTGAGACCACATGAATACTGTTATTTCATTTAAGTTTACATATCGGGTTCTTCAATCCGCTACTGAACGAAACATAACCGCTCCAACCGTTAAGTTAGTACGGCTGTCGATTAAAATAGCACCGCCATTCTCTTTATTATCCTGATAAAAATCAAAAGCCAGTGGCTCAGCAGTTTTTATTAATATCCTGCCAATATCATTCAGCTGAAAAGAATCAGCGCTTACCTCTTCAAGTGTGTTTATATTCACTTTATATAAAATCTCCTGGATCTTACATCTTGTTAACTTGCTGTTATGCTGAATAAAGTAGGGCACCGAGGTATCAAGTGGGCGGGTATCCATCCAGCACAGATCTGCTTCGATAAGCTGGGAAACATGTGGCTGATGAGAAGTATTCACTAACAGATCACCCCTGCTTATATCGATGTCATCTTCCAGATGAATGGTTACCGACATCCCCGGCAACGCTTCCTGTGGTAGTTTATCAAACATCTCAATCTTACTGATTGAAGATTTAAAGCCTGATGGAAGAACTGTTATCGGATCATTTACATGAAATGAGCCACTTAATACCCGGCCTGAATAGCCACGGTAATCATGTAGTTCAGCTGTTTGTGGGCGAATGATCCATTGCACTGCCAGGCGGGCATGTCCTGCAAAATCATCAACATCCAGCGGTACGGTTTCCAAATAATCCAACAGACTTTTACCGTCATACCATGTCATGCGATCAGACTTGTTTACTACGTTATCACCTCTTAAGGCACTGACAGGTATAAAAGTAACATCTGATATGTTTAACCTTTTTGCAAGCTGGGTATATGCTTCTTTTATTTTGGTGTATACGGTTTCGTCATAATCCACCATGTCCATCTTATTCAAACAGATCACAACATGCTGGATGCCTAATAAGGAAACCAGGAACGAATGCCGGATGGTCTGCTCAACAACTCCCTGACGTGCATCAATCAAAATAATTGCAAGATCTGCTTTTGATGCACCGGTAACCATATTACGGGTATACTGAATATGACCGGGAGTGTCTGCAATAATAAATTTACGTTTATCTGTTTGAAAATATTTGTAAGCAACGTCAATGGTAATACCTTGTTCACGTTCTGCTCTTAAGCCGTCAGTTAAGATCGCCAGGTCAATAGTACCATCGTCATTCTTTCGGTTAGACCTCTCAATTGCTTCCAGCTGATCAGCCAGAATTGAATCGCTATCATAAAGAAGGCGTCCAATCAGTGTACTTTTACCATCATCAACGCTGCCCGCTGTAATAAATCTTAAAATATCCATTAAAAGTATCCCCCTTTTTTACGGTCTTCCATTGCTGCTTCAGAAACTTTATCATCCATACGTGCGCCGCGCTCGCTTACCTTTGACCCTCTTATTTCTTCTATTATGTCATCAATCTCTACAGCTTCTGACGCAACTGCTGCTGTACAGGTCATATCACCTACTGTCCTAAATCGCACAGTCCGCATTTCTACCACATCTTCATGATCAATATTCATAAACTCTGCTGCTGCCATGAGTTGGCCGTTACGGGTAATACATTCACGCTGGTGTGAAAAATAGATTGATGGAAGTGAAATATTTTCCCGGCGTATATAATTCCATACATCCAGTTCAGTCCAGTTGCTGATTGGAAATACCCTTACATTCTCCCCTTTATGGATACGGCCATTATAAATATTCCAAAGTTCCGGACGCTGTCTTTTCGGATCCCACTGCCCGAATTCATCCCGAACAGAAAAAATACGCTCTTTCGCACGGGCCTTCTCTTCATCACGACGCGCACCACCGATGCATGCATCAAACTGATGTTTGGCTATTGTATCAAGTAACGTAACTGTTTGTAAGGCATTCCGGCTTGCATTTTTACCGGTTTGTTCTACTACCTTTCCCTGGTCAATCGAATCCTGAACATAACCTACGATAAGTTTTTCACCAATCCGGTTAACCATTTCATCCCGGTACTGAATAGTTTCGGGGAAATTATGTCCGGTATCAATGTGTACCAAAGGAAACGGGAATTTTCCCGGTCTGAAAGCTTTCTCAGCCAGTCTAACCAATGTAATTGAATCCTTACCACCCGAAAAAAGGAGGGCAGGCTTTTCAAACTGACCGGCTACCTCACGCAGTATGTGTATCGCTTCTGCTTCCAGCTGGTCTAAATAGTCCATATATCTCGTTGTCATTTCTAAAATTTTGTTAAGAAGAATGCAATCCGCACTCTTTTTTACTTGTGTCTTCCCACCACCAACGGCCTGCCCTGAAGTCCTCACCCGGAGCTACTGCACGTGTACATGGCGCGCAACCTATGCTTGGAAATCCTTTATCATGCAGGGGATTATAGGGGATGTTATTCTCCTTTATATATTCTTTTACTTCATCCAGTGTCCAGTCAAAGATTGCATGAAATTTTATTAGTCCGTTTGCATCATCCCATTCAATGGAATGCATATCATGCCTGTTTGCAGATTGCTCAGCGCGGATACCTGTTATCCAGATACTCATACCTGAAAGTGCTCTTTTTAAAGGCTCCACCTTGCGGATTCCACAGCATTCTTTGCGATTTTCTACTGATTCATAAAAACTGTTAGGACCCTTTTTACTTACCATCTGCTCAACTGCTTCTGCCTGAGGATAATACGCATGAATAG
>DASWTL010000111.1:0-25849 GCA_036402155.1 Sphingobacteriaceae bacterium
TTACTATTTTCTTATGCATCAGTTTATTAGTTTACTTTAATGAAAGGATATATCTTGCCATTTCTTTAGCATCATCCTTGCTTATCGCCGGATGCGGGGTCATTGGAATTTCACCCCAAACACCTGCACCGCCTGAAATTATTTTACCGGCAAGGTAATTAAGGTTGGCTTCAGTATCACTATATTTTGTTGCTACAGCTGTATAAGCAGGTCCAACCAGTTTTTCGTTAACTTTATGACAAGCCAGGCAATCTGATTTTGAAATCAATTGTTCGCCCTTTGCTGTTGAAGCCGGTGCTGCTGCCGGTTTTTGTTCAGCAGGGGCAGTTGTAGTGGGTGCGGCAGCGGAAGGTGTTGTTGGTGCTGCTGCAGGCGGAGTTTGTGTTGTTAAAGCAGAAGTATCTACAGGTAATGTTGTTACACTATCTTGAGTGGTAGTAGTTGTATCTTCAGTACTGCTGGTTTTATTGCTTGAATTACAAGCCAAAATAACGCTGCAAATGCCAAGAAGGATTAGTGTTTTTTTCATTTGAATAGTTTTAAGTGAACAAAATTAGGTTTATTATTTAATGCCAAGAATCTTTTTGTTAAGTTCTTCGTTATTTCCTGAACCAGCAAAATCGTCAAAAGTTTTTTCTGTTACCCTGATAATATGATCTTTTATAAAGACAGCTCCTTCGCTTGCACCATCTTCAGGATGCTTTATTGCGCATTCCCATTCCATTACCGCCCATCCTTTGAAATCATAGGTAGAAAGCTTGCTGAATATCGATTTAAAGTCAACCTGGCCATCTCCTAAAGATCTGAATCTTCCGGCCCTGTTAACCCAGCTCTGGTATCCGCCATAAACACCCTGTTTACCTGTGGGGTTAAACTCAGCATCCTTTACATGGAACATTTTAATCCGCTCATGGTAGTAATCGATATAACTTAAATAATCAAGACATTGTAATACGAAGTGGGACGGATCATATAAAAGGCATGCACGTGCGTGATTATTGACCTTTTCAAGGAACATTTCATAAGATATTCCATCGTGAAGATCTTCGCCGGGATGGATTTCGTAGCATACATCCACACCGCACTCATCAAAAGTATTTAAAATAGGTAGCCATCGATTAGCCAACTCTTTAAATCCATCTTCTACAAGTCCCGCAGGTCGTTGTGGCCATGGATATACTGTATGCCATAGCAAAGATCCGCTGAAGGTTGCATGAGCATTCAAACCGAGGTTTTGGGATGCTTTAGCAGCATATTTTAATTGCTGAACAGCCCATTCTGTCCTTGCCTTCGGGTTATTATGTACTTCTGAAGGTGCAAACCCATCAAACAACGCGTCATAAGCGGGGTTTACTGCCACCAGCTGACCCTGTAAATGTGTAGAGAGTTCTGTGATCTGCAGACCGCATTCATTTATAATGCCCTTCAATTCATCCGCATAAGTTTTACTTTCTGCGGCTTTCTGCAGATCAATACACCGTGAATCCCATGTCGGGATCTGAACTCCTTCAAAACCCAGGCCTTTTGCCCAGGTACAAATAGACTTAAGGTCATTGAAAGGAGCGGTATCTCCAAGAAATTGTGCCAGGAAAATACCGGGGCCTTTAATAGTTGTCATAATGCAATTTGATTAAACTTCAAATGGTGTCCACTTTTCATTGCTTTCATTGCTTCTAACAACATTGTCGATAAAAGCCATTCCACGGATGCCGTCATCCACAGATGGGAAATCCAATGCTTCCTGAGGCGGATTGATGCCATCTATTTTTGCGGCCAGGCAGATAGCAAAATTACGGTATAAGTTTCCAAAAGCTTCCAAATACCCTTCAGGATGTCCTCCCGGAGTGCGGCAGTTGTGTAATGCATAACTGGAAAGACGTCCCTGATAATTGCCTCCGGCCCTTAATATTTGAGCAGGCTCATCAAGCCATTTTGCAATTAATGTATTAGGTTCATGCTGTTCCCATTCAATGCCTCCATTTTCGCCGTATACGCGAATCTTTAAGGCGTTCTCTTCACCGGCAGCTATCTGTGATGCCATTAAGACACCATTGGCACCATTGTCAAATTTCAGAAGAACATTTCCGTCATCATCCAGAGGCCGACCTTCAACCACAATATTAAGCGCTGCACAAAGATGCGTGATCTTTAGCCCGGAAATATATTCAGCCAAATGTGCTGCATGCGTGCCAATATCGCCCATACATCCGCTTTTTCCTGAACGTTTCGGATCAGTTCTCCACGCGGCCTGGGCATTGCCCTCTTTTTCTGTAAGTCTGCTTAACCATCCCTGAGGATATTCTACCTGGATCTTTCTGATTTTTCCAAATAAGCCGTCTTTAACCATTTGCCGGGCTTGTTTAACCATCGGATAACCGGAATAGGTATGGGTTAGTAAAAGCATTAATCCGGTTTCTTCAACCTTTTTCTTAAGCTGTTGTGCTTCATCCAGCGTAAATGCAATGGGTTTTTCTATCACTACATTGAACCCGTTTTCAAGGGCCATCATAGCCGGGGCAAAGTGTGCAAAGTTTGGCGTAACGATAGTAACAAAGTCAATTCGCTTATCTTCAGGCATCTTGCTTTCTTTTTCTATCATTTCCTGGAATGTCAGGTATGTTCTGTCTTCCGGTAGAAAAAGCATTTTTCCACTTTCTCTTGCGATTTCGGGGTTGATACTGAGAGCTCCGCAAGCTAATTCAATAAGCCCATCCATGTTAGCTGCAATACGGTGAATAGCGCCAATGAAGGCATCTTTGCCTCCTCCAACCATTCCCATTCGTAATTTTCTGTTCATTTATTCTAAGATTTGTTATTGGTAATCATTTATTCCATTAAACCCTGGCCCAAAGAAAATTCACAGGAGCGCATAAAGTTCTAATTTTAGAGATAATATTCAAAAAAAGATAAATGATCGGCTTTTCAAGCTGATCGATAAATGCAAGGCATCTTTTAGTTGATAACATCGTATTATAATGCTGCCGTGAAGTTTAATCTATTCAGAGTTAAATTGAATGGTTTTTAGCAAAGGCTTTTGCTTTACATCTTTGCTCTCTGCAATAGCAATAATATAAATAGTTTGAAATATATTATCTGTAACTGGCTGTATAGGTATTGACGTGCTTATTTTTTCATTCAACATTGCAGTCGAACCAAAAGCAGATTTACCTAACAGACTTCCGTTTTCAGAATCAAGGCGTATCTCAATGGTGTAATTTCCCGCCTCTCCCTTCGAAAAACCCGTTAATGCCAAGCTTGAAATGCCGGCTAGGTCAATCCGGTTCAATTTTAACCACCCCTTGTTTGCTGGGAAAATAAGGTATTTGCTTCCTGAAGAATCTTTAACTGTAAAAGAGCTTCGTTCTTTTATTTCTTCTGCATCTATAACATTACTCCTTAAATAAAATGTATTAGTTGCTGTTAAAGGCTTTACTCCAGGCGCTCCCTGATCCGTATAGGAAGCATGAAGGGCAAAGGTTGTTTTTTCACTTCCGGCAGCTTTGACAGGGATAATTTTTCCTGATATTGGAAGCGATGGTTCTGAAACAACAGTATTGCTTAGCGACATGATCCATTCTGTTATTTTTTTAACATCGGCATCCTTCATATCGGGGTGAGCAGGCATGGGTACTTCTCCCCAGGTGCCGGCGCTGCCTTTAATGATCTTTGAAACAAGATAGGGTATGGCATCAGCTTTATTCTGATATTTTGAAGAAACTTCAGTAAATGAAGGGCCTATGGATTTAGAACTGATCTGGTGGCAAGCCTTGCAATCAGATTTAAGCATTAAGCTTTGTCCCACCATATTCTCAGTTACTTGCTGATGGCCCAGAGAGAATCCGGCCATATCAGTGCCCGTGGTATAAGTTTTGGCCACATGTATAGTTTTTTTATTCACAGTGCTGCCCTTGTCTGTTACAAATATCTTGTAGTCAATAGGTTTTTCGGGGAAATAAAAGCTTCGATTGCCCTTAACTGTGATTTTAATTTCAGGATGCTCATTGCCGGCATACACCATTTCGGTTTTGCTTTTAGTGGATGCCTTTTTGGAGTCAATTACCCGTACGCTAACAGGATATTCGCCGGCTTTAGAATAGGTATACTGCAGGATTGGTGCCGTTGTAGTTTTTGTAACTCCGTTTCCTAAATTCCAAACATAGGTCATTGCATCCTTATCAGGATCGTTAGCATCTACCTTTGCGGTAAGTTTATAGGGTAACATGCCACTTGTTTTAGATATAAGCAGGTTATTTATTAAAGGTGGACGATTGCCAGCCATGTAATCAATGCGTGATAAACCTGCGTCCGGATTTTTTGAAAACCACCCTTTGCCATATTCCAATACATACAATTTTCCATCAGGGCCAAGTTCCATATCTACAGGTGCAGCAAACGCAGTACCGGGCATAAATGGCTCCATACTGTCATAATCGCCATTTGGTTTCAATGTAACCGCCTTAATCCAGCCGCGTACCCATTCATAAATAAACAGTTTTCCATTGTAGTAATCAGGATACTTATTAGCGGTATTGGGATAGAACTCAGAATAATAAACAGGTCCGGCCATCGCTGTGCGCCCGCCTGAGCCTAGTTCAGGAAACTCGGGGGATGCAGCGTAAGGATACCAGATAAAGGGGGGCTCAACAGGCGGGAGCTCTGTTAAACCGCTATTATTCGAAGAATTATTAATTGGTTTATCAGGTTTAAAGGCCGAACCGCTGGTTCCTGTTTTATAATCATATTCAATATAGGGATAGTTTTTTCCAACAAAAAAGGGCCAGCCGAAAAAGCCGGCATTGCGCGCCTGATTTACTTCATCATATCCTCTGGGGCCACGTTGGGGATTATCGGCCTGCGCATCCGGGCCAACTTCACCCCAATATAAATACCGGTTCTTTCTATCTATTGAGATCCTGTAAGGATTCCGGTTACCCATTACATAAATTTCGGGCCGTGTTTGCGGGGTGTTAGGTGCAAACAGGTTGCCTTCCGGGATTTCATAACTCCCATCAGCTTTAACCCTGATGCGGATGATCTTTCCGCGCAGGTCGTTGGTATTGCCCGCAGATCTTCTTGCATCATACTGTTCAAAACCGGCGCGATTATCTAATGGTCCGTAACCCTTATTTACGAATTCCTGTTTTGGTGCATCGAACGGGGTACTGTTATCTCCGGTTGAAACATATAATAAGCCGTCAGGCCCAAATGCAATTGACCCTCCGGTATGACAACAGATTTCGCGTTGTGAATAAAACTGAAGAATGACCTTTTCAGATCCGGAATCTATCTTATCGTTAACAAGCTTAAAACGCGACAGACGGTTTACTGAGGTATCCGCAGGACTGTAAAACAGGTATATATAGTTGTTTTTAGCAAAATCAGGGTCAGCTGCAACACCTAATAATCCTTCTTCTGCATTACCTACGCTTTGACCTTTTGTTTTAAAATACACATTAAGATAACCTATCTGCTCCAGTTGATTAGTCTGATTTTTATAAAGCATGATCTCACCCCTGCGCTGAACAATCACAACGTCAAGATTTGGTAATACAGCCATTTCCGTTGGCTCAAATAAAGTGCCTTGAGTAAGTATGGTTTTTGCAAACCTGTTTTCCTCAGGTACCGGTGGTATGCTTGTTTTTAGATAGTTGAGTTTGCCTGTTCCGATCGCAAATTTAATTCCGCCAGATAAATGCTTCAAAAACAGAGGGTCCTTATACGATTCATCAGTATGCCCCAGGCCAGTATAAAATGCTCTTCCTCCATCATAATGATGATACCATGCAATGGGATGATTATCTCCATTTTTGCCACCTTCATAACTCTTTTCCTCTAATTTAATCAGCACTTTTACATTTGGGTTCTGATTTTTATAATTGTACCACTCATCTTTTCTTTTCCATGGCTGAGGTAAATGTGATGTTGAAATATGCTTATTATCAACAATGTTTAATACCGCTTCCTGGATTTTCGGATGACTTAAGAAGTAAGCTCCAACTAATTTCCCATACCAGGGCCAGTCGTATTCAGTATCTGCAGCGGCATGTACACCTACGTACCCACCACCAGCCTGAATATAGCGCTCAAAACTGATCTGCTGTGGTGAATTAAGTATATTTCCGGTAGTGTTTAAAAAAATTACTGCTGCGTATTTTTTCAAAGAGTCATCGTTAAAGTATTTGGCATCTTCAGTAAGATCTACCAGATAACCTTGTTCCATCGCTATTTTTTCAATGGCAGCTCTTCCGGCCTTAATAGATCCATGTCTAAATCCACCAGTTTTGCTGAAAACTAACAGCTTGGGTTTTGGTCTTTGGGCTTCTCCTGATCCGAAGGCAAGTAAAAAAATGATAGATGATAATATTATAACAATGGAGGATCTCATTACAGTGATTTTGTTTAGTCCCTTATGATTAAAGCATCTGAAATTCGCTTTTCAAATATCGTGTAGTTTTATAATGTGTATTTTTTACACGAACATAATCGTAAAATTATGTAAATCACCCGAATCCAGTAAATTTAACAAGGTTAAAATTATAAATTCTTTTCATAAAAAGTTTTGATGGATGTGTTAAAACACTATTTTTAAGCTGGTAAAAAATTATGCACCGTTGTTAAATTTAATTCTAGTTTTATAAACCATTTATTAAACCTTACAAACCTTTTATGCAAACTATTGATCGCAGTAAATTATTCTGGGCAAGTTGCCTCAGCTTATTGGTAACTTCTCTCTCTTTTGGAATTCGGGCGGGTATCATAAACAAACTCGGAGTGGATTTCCAACTTAGCACATCTCAGTTAAGTACTATTATTGCTACCGCTTTTTGGGGATTTCCACTCGCTGTTATTATCGGTGGGATGATAGTTGATGTTATAGGTATGAAACGGTTATTAGTAATCGCATTTGTCCTGCATCTGGCGGGTATTTTACTTACCGTTTTTGCCCAGGGATACTGGACTTTGTTTATTTCCACCCTTTTAATTGGTATAGCAAACGGTACGGTAGAAGCTGCTTGTAACCCGTTGGTCACTGCACTTTATCCTGATAACAAAACTTCAAAGTTAAATCACTTTCATTTATGGTTTCCCGGTGGAATATTAATCGGAACTTTGGTAGTTATCTTATTTAATAGTATTGGTCTGGGTTGGCAGCTTCAGGTTGGTATTATGATCATTCCAACCCTTATTTACGGATACTTATTTTCTAAACTTGATTTTCCGGTTACAGAACGCGTTTCTTCAGGTATTTCTACCGCAGCAATGTATAAGTCTGTAGTATCCCCGTTATTTATCTTTATGTTTATTTGCATGTTTGGTACAGCAATTACTGAATTGTTTACCGGGCAATGGATTGATGTCCTTTTGAAAAATGTAACTGATAATGCCATATTAATTCTTTCCTTAACGGCAGGTGTAATGGTATTGGGGAGGGGATTAGCCGAGCCGATTGTACATCGGTTCTCCCCTCAGGGAGTATTGCTTATGTCGGCCATTCTATCGGCCTTAGGTTTATATATGTTAAGCACACTAAGCGGAAATTCTGTATTTTTTGGTGCCATAGTTTTTGGTATGGGCGTATGTTATTTTTGGCCAACGATGCTTGGTTTTGTTGCTGAGAACATACCTGAGTCAGGAGCGCTGGGATTAAATATACTTGGCGGAGCTGGAATGTTCGCAGTTTCTGTTTATACCTATTTTATGGGTAAACATTACGATGAGATATTAATAAATAAATTGCCGGCAGGTGCCGAAATTGGCGAATATGTAAAAGCCGCTCCAGGAACAGAGATGGCTACACAACTGGCTCAGGCTACAAGCGCAGCCGGTCCGGAAGTAATACAAGCTACCCTGGTTATTCCAATTGCATTAAGTATAGCATTTGCCGGATTGGTTATATATATGAAGGCAAGGAAAAATAAAGTTGCTTTACAAGCCGCTTAATCAAAAATAATGTTTAAAAAGCCCTGTGGATGGATTCGCAGGGCTTTATTATTTAGCGGCTGTGTAAAATTTATTGTACAAGCAGATTACATCCCCTGATATCACTGTTATCAAATCGTCCTAATATTTCAAATGTTCCATCGGTATGCTGCTTGCCTAAATCCTGTGTTGCAATAAAAGAACAGGAGTTAATATTGGCAAGATCCACAATGTTTATTCCACCGGTTTTTCCGGGTTCAATCGGAGTTAGAGGATCATTAATATCCCGGACACGGATCTGCATCCAGGGCGGGCAGTGAAAAATGCCGGATCCCTGAGAATACGCTTGTGATAATAGCTCAGTCATGCCATATTCTGAATGTATCGATCGTACACCGAAACCTTCGCATAAAATTTGATGAAGTTCCTCGCGGATCATTTCTTTGCGCTTTCCCTTCATTCCGCCGGTCTCCATCACAATTAGTCCCGGAAATTTTGTCGTAAAATTTTCAACAAAATCAAGAAGCGCATATGTTACTCCAATGAGTATGGTAGGTATTTGCAGTTCTTTTAAGCTGTTAAGTGTTTCATATAGTTCATCATGATTGTGCAGAAAGTATCCGCTTTGAGGGAATGAACTTATATTAATAAGATCATCAACCATGTAAATAAGTGATGACCCTTCACGTTCCTGGTAGGATGGTAAAAGAGCTAATACGGCGTAATGCCTGATGTCCCCGTAAAAGATACTTAATGCTCTCCTGTAGCTTTGCTCATAAATAGCCGGATCTGAAACA
Organism: Sphingobacteriaceae bacterium; assembly: GCA_036402155.1. GTDB lineage: Bacteria > Bacteroidota > Bacteroidia > Sphingobacteriales > Sphingobacteriaceae > DASWTL01. The sequence continues at coordinate 8,718 of DASWTL010000111.1, forward strand.
TAATGCCGGCTTTGGACACTGCCTGTAGTTCCTGAGCTGGAAAATACTAAGCCGTTACCATGGTCATTTATACATATTTTGTGAGTTTTAAAGAACTCAACCGGTAAAAACGGAATTTGATCGATCCCAGCTATTTCATCCGGCTTAATATTCAGGTATTTAAGGAAGTCTGCATAAACGGTGCAGTACGTAGCCTGAAATTGGAATACGCGCAGAGCCAGGGCGTTAAACTCTTCCTCATAGGAAATTGAAAAAATAGATTCCGGTAATATGGGCACGTGCAAAGATAAGAAGTAGCTGCGGACTTGTGATACCCAGAGCGGAACAGAGAAAAGGTAAAATTACAGGCCATAACAGAATTTGTTTTTTTAGTATATTAGTTATCACACTTTTCCGGGTTATATGAAAAATACATTTTCCAGAATAATAATTGCTGGGTTAATTGTTGGAACTTTAGACATACTTGCAGCTTTAATTCATTACTTCGCTAAAACAGGCAAAAATCCCTTAATCGTGTTAAAATTTATCGCCAGCGGCGTTTTTGGCAAGTCTGCTTTTTCTGGAGGACCTGTTTGGATTTTTGCCGGACTTACTTTTCATTATATCATAGCATTTCTATTCACTATCTTCTTTTTCTGGTTATTCCCTAAAGTTAGAAACCTTGTGAAAAATGAAATTTTAACCGGTATTATTTATGCAGTATTTGTTTGGGTGGTAATGAATTTGATTGTAGTTCCTTTGTCAAACACGCCGCCTCAACCCTTTAATCTGATGAATGCTTTTGTCGGGATAATTATTTTAATTGTTTGTATGGGGATTCCGCTTGCTGTTATGGTGAACTCGTTTTACAATAAAGAACATTCTGTTTCTTCTCTGAGTAAATCACTATAAGCTGATTAAAAGCCGGTTAAAGTTTGCAAGGAACTGCGCTTTGATTTATAGCTTAATAAAGTCAGATATGCAGTGTCGAGCAGCCGATTATAGATGTTTGCTTTTCTGTTAATTTCGAGCATATCTTCGATAATGGAAATTTCAACCGGGTTTGAATTCTGCATATCCCTTAATAAGGACGAGGTCATTGTCGATTCTTTATTTAATAATTCCTGAAGCGTTTCTTCAGTCCACTTATCATCAGGATGAAACCCTGAAGCAGCCGCAGCCTGGCAGCTTAGGTTAAATGCTTCTTTAATTTTTTCCGCTTCTCCAGGTATGGAAGCAATTTCGCCTATAGTTTTATTCATCAGACAAGTAGCGGCGGCGGCCGTGGAAATAAATATCAGCTTTTTGCGCATCTCCAGTTTGATATGATCTGAAGAGACAATAAATGGCGCAACCGGCGAAAGTAATTTATGGATTTTTTGAATGAATGGGATTTGCTCAGGCTCAAGAGCGCCTAAAGTTAATCTCTGAAGCATGTTCATATGTACTATATTGCCCTTCGGATCTAATGAAGTAGATAGGTGTGCAAAACCACCCAGTACACGCTTTTTGCCGAAAAAATCTCCCAATATTGAATAATGGGAAATTCCGTTAAGTAAAGGTAAAATGTAACTGGATTTATTCAATGGTGAAAGTGTATCCAATGCTTCATCTAATGAATATGCCTTACATGAAATAATGACCAGTTGAAAATTATCAATAGGGTTTAAACCGGTTATTACTTTAGGAGTAACTGTGAAGTTTCCTAAAGGGCTTAGGATATTTAGTCCATACTTTTGTAAATAAACTGCTCTTTTTTCGCGGACAAGAAAAGTGACATCAATACCTTTAGTCTGTAGCAGGGCACCAAAATATCCTCCAACGGCACCTGCACCAAGTATCAGAATTTTCATAGTTTTAAGTTATTGTTTTCGGGTATAGATCCGGATAATCCAATCTTATTATTCACTACTATTTTTCATTAACGATTATCAGAATGGGCTTCTGAAGTGTGTTCTTCCATCCATTTCTTTTTGCAAGCGTTCGGCTTCCGGATTACCTTCAAAATCATGGGGGAGATTAGATGCCATGGTTTCAGAGAACGGAGTGTTTTGAGGAATGAAATCATCTTCATGACCTGGTTTGCTATAATCATACGGCCATCTGTAAACAGTTGGAATTTCTCCGGGCCAATTCCCATGTATGTGCTTTACAGGAGCCGTCCATTCCAGCGTATTGGAGTGCCATGGGTTTTGGTCTGATTTTTTTCCATAAAATATGGATGTGAAAAAGTTCCACAGGAATGCGGTTTGGGCGAGCCCGCCAATTATTGCAGCCCATGAGATAAACCGGTTAACAGCAAGCCACTGTTGCATGAATTCAAATTCAGTGAAGGCATAATAACGTCGTGGAACACCATCGAGGCCCATAAAGTGCATCGGAAAAAATACCATGTATGCGCAAATAAAGGTTATCCAGAAGTGTAGAAAACCAAGTTTTTCATCCATTAAACTTCCGAAAAGTCTGGGGAACCAATGATAAATAGCTGCAAGCATACCAAAAATGGCAGCACAGCCCATCACTAAATGAAAATGAGCAACTACAAAATAAGTATCATGTAAATTAATGTCCAGTGATGCATTGCCCAAAAAAAGCCCTGTTAAACCTCCTGAAATAAGGAACGAAACAAAACCTATGGCAAACAGCATTGCCGGAGTAAATCGGAGATTCCCACGCCATAATGTCGCCAAATAATTAAAGGTTTTAACAGCCGAAGGTACTGCAATAATGAGTGTGGTTATCATAAATACACCACCGAGAAATGGATTCATTCCGGATACAAACATATGATGCCCCCAAACCAGAAATGAGAGAACAACAATCCCTATTAAGGAATATACCATAGCGTGATAGCCAAATATGGGTTTACGTGCATTGGTTGAGATAACTTCCGAGACTATTCCGAAAGCAGGCAAAATAGCGATGTAAACCTCCGGGTGGCCAAGAAACCAGAATAAGTGCTGCCATAATATCGGGCTCCCTCCCTGGTTTGGTAGAATCTGGCCCTGGATTATAATATCCGACAGGTAAAAGCTGGTGCCAAAGCTGCGGTCAAAGATAAGAAGTACAACTCCTGCCACCAGTACCGGAAACGATAATGTGCCTAAAACGGCCGTAAGAAAAAGGCCCCAGATGGTTAAAGGCATCTTCCACAGACTCATGCCTTTTGTGCGCATATTAAGAATAGTACTGATATAATTTAAAGCACCCATTAAAGACGATGCTACAAATAAAATAATGCTTACTAACCAGAGTGACATACCTGCTCCGGACCCCGGAATAGCTTTTGGAAGGGCAGATAGGGGCGGATAAACTGTCCATCCCGAACTGGCAGGGCCACTTTGCACAAAGAAAGAGGTAAGCATTACAATGCACGAAGCAAGAAAAAACCAGTATGATAACATATTCACAAATGGAGATGCCATATCTCTTGCTCCAATCTGCAGCGGAATTAACAGATTACTGAATGTGCCGCTCAAACCTGCGGTAAGCACAAAGAAAACCATTATGGTTCCGTGGATAGTTACCAGGGCCATATAAAAATCAGGACTTAACCGCCCACCCGCAGCCCATCGCCCCAGAAACGTTTCCAAAAGCGGAAATGTCTTATCGGGCCATCCCAATTGAATTCGGAATAAAATGGATAAGAATAAAGCGAAGAACGCCATGATAATAGCAGTAATTAGAAACTGCTTGGCTATCATTTTATGATCCTGGCTAAAAACAAATCGTGTCAGAAAGCTTTCTGTGATATGATCTTTGTTCTGGTGTAAAGACTGAGAACTTTCCGTGACTATTATTGATGCCATGATAGTAACTGTTATATGTTGATAAACAATTAGTTAAAAGAATCAATTTTAAAGCTGTTTTGACTGGTTTCAGCATTTCGGAAACCAAGTTAATCTCTGCTGGTGATCCTCAAAGTTTGCGGATCTCCCTCACTGATATGAAGTATTACATTTAACTATAAAATTAATTACACTATGAAATGTTTTCATAATATGCCTGATTTTAAACTATTTAATCATTTCGTGCCAGGATGCGGTTAGTACTTATTAGTTTTCGGCCCTTTATTAAAATCTTTATCCGCTGTCTTTTAAGAGACAGATTAGCTCTCTTTTCCTGGTTTTCGCGAAAATGTAATTTATAAGCAGTTAACACATCTTTATAAGTCAGTATGCCAATAATGTTGTTATCTTCTTCTGAAGAAACTACAGGTAAGAATTCTTCACCGGAAACAGACATTACTTCTACAGCTTTTGCCAGATTTTCATTGCTTTTTACCATTGCCAGGTTTCTTTTTAGAATTTCTGAAATGGTCGAATCAGGATCCAGCGTTTGCCGGTATATGTTTGATAATGATACCGCTCCGTCAAAAGATCCCTTATTATTCACACTCAGGAAATGATTTTCTGTATGCGTCTTACCGTCAAAGAAATCTCTGACTTCCCGGATTGTGTTTTCTGAGCTTAGAACCAGAATGTTCCGTCTGAGTACCTGCGAAACAGACATCCTTCTAAGTACATCCGGCTCATATGAATCTGGCGTGTAAACCCCTCTTCTTGCAATCTTTTCGGTCATAATGGTATTCTCCATAAAAAAGAAGGAAATAAGGTATGATCCGGTACATGCGCCCAGTAAGGGCAATAAAGCATGAGATTGCATGGTTGCTTCAAGTGCAAATGTAATACTCGTAAGATAAGCTCTTGAGGCTCCTGCAAACATTGATGACATACCAACAAGTGCCGACATTGGAATGCTGATGCCGCTGTCGGGAAAGAGGCTAAGAATGAATGATCCGATAAGGGCACCTGCAGCTCCTCCAATTGTAAGCAACGGCGCCAACGTTCCGCCTGATGTTCCGCTACCTAATGCAATGGCCCAGGAAATAAATTTGAGAAAACATAAACTCAGAAGAAAGGCAATCGTAAGCTTGCCTGATAAGACACCGGTAATATTTTCATAGCCAACTCCGAGGGTATGCGGAGCAAAATATCCTGTTATGCCTACTGCAAGACCACCTATTGCCGGCCACCACATCCAGTGAATTGGCAGTTTTTCAAAGCAATCTTCAATATAATAAACGATTTTTGTCAGGCCCAGGGAGGTAAATCCAATAATAAGGCCCATAAAGCTATAAATTGCTAAAGCCAGGTTAGACGGTGTTGTCAGATCAGGCATTGGAAAAACGGGTCCTGATTCAAATAACAATTGATGTCCTGCAGCACCTGTTATACAAGCCAATGCAACGGGCAGGATAGCCTTAGGAGAAAATTCAAATAAAAGCAGTTCTATAGCCAAAAAAACAGCAGCTATCGGTGTGCCGAAAATGGCGGACATTCCGGCGGTTGCACCGGCAGCAAGTATTATTTTGCGCTCATTTGAAGTGATTTTTAATAATTGCCCGAATGTTGAGCCCAAAGCTCCGCCTGTTGCAATGATTGGCCCTTCAGCTCCAAACGGACCGCCCGTTCCTATGGCTATAGCCGCTGATATTGGCTTAAGAAAGGCAATAGATGGTTTTATCTTACTTTGATTGGTTAAAATCTGTTCCATAGCCTCCGGTATTCCATGCCCCCTGATAGCTTTAGATCCATATAATGCCATTACTCCAACCAAAACACCGCCAATTGCAGGTATAATAATCACCCATAAGCCCAAATGGTTACCTGCCGGACTACTAAAGCCTAAGTCAAAAGATCCGTAGAAAGAAATATTTGTTACCAGGTTTATAAGATAAATCAGCACCTTCGCTATTAAGCTGATTGCAATTGCAATTACTACAGATAATAGAGAGATTTGTACAAGACGCTTTTTTAAATAAATTTCGTTCTTAGACTCGTTTTCGGATTGATTTACATAATTTAATGAAGGAGAAACCGGTATTCCATTTTTGTTTATTGTCATCGTCAGGTGTTTATCAAGAGAACTTCTGTGAAAGTTGATGAGTCTCTTTCAAATTGCAAAAATACCGCTACAAATTGGAAGTGAGAAATGAAATATTGTATTAACAAGGTTTTGTTTAAAAACTTATAAATAATTAATTAGGATATATTGTATTTGCAATAGTATAGTAATGAGAGAATGTCGTTATGCCTGTGATGTAAAAAGCTGTTTCTTATGTAAGTTGTGTTTGGATGACTGGCTTCCTGCAGTTGAGTTACACAAAAAGAGCTTTGAAGTAAAAAAGGGTCAGCAGGTATTTAAAGAAAATGATCCGGTAACCGGAATTTATTTTGTGTATGCCGGGGCAATCAAAGTTCACAAGAAGTGGGATAATGAGAAAGAATTAATTATTCGCTTTGCTAAACAGGGTGATATAATCGGACTCCTGGGATTAGGTATTGATCCTTTGTACCCAGTGTCGGCTACAGCTGTAGAGCCTTCTGTAGTGTGTTATTTGGAGATGGGTTTTTTTGAAACCACCTTACATGTTAATTCCTATTTAACGTATAAACTGATGCGACTTTTTGCAAATGAACTGCAGGACTCCCAAAAAAGAATGCGTGATCTGGCTCACATGTCCGTTAAGGCGCGAATCGCACAGGCTTTTATTTCATTAAAAAACCAGTTTGGCATCAATGGCGAGGGGGTTATTAATATTGAAATTACTAGGCAGGACATCGCTTCGTTTGCGGGAGCTTCTTACGAGACATTGTTTAAAGTGATCAATGAACTAACCAGCAAAGGAATCATTGAGCTGACAGGAAAAAAGATCCGGATAAGAGATGAAATGGTTCTTCTGAATATTATAAATGAGGATAATTTATAATATCTTCAATTAACTTCCCTGACTCTGTCCATTACATAATTTACGATCTTGTCACAACGAATAAGGTTGAAATCAAATAATTGGGTCGGTTTATAATAGCTGCTTAGTTCATTTCGAAGCATCTCTTTTGCCCGGGTTAATCTGATCTTAACATTTGATTCGCCCAGATCTAAAATTTCCATGGTTTCATTTGTACTCATTTCCTGTATTTCCCGCATTACAAATACCAATCGGTATTTTTCGGGCAGATTCGATACAGCCTTTTCAAGTATTGTTTTTAATTCCTTATTCATAAGGCGCTTTAATGGAGTGTCATTATGGAATTCGTTTCCAGCCTGTTGTGATATTAATTGCAGTCCTTTGGATTTTTTCTTTTTATGCAGCAGGCTTTCGTTTATTAAAATTCTTGTTAGCCAGGTACTGAAGCTTGATTTCTTCTGAAAATTTGATAATTGTAAAAAGGCGTTGATATAAGCGGTTTGCATGATATCTTCAGCTTCCATATCGTCGTTAACAATCGACATACTAATTCGGTATAACCGGCTGTTAAATTTTCGCATCAGGAACTCATACAAGTACTTTTCGCCTTTTAAGATTCTATCTACAATTTCTTCGTCACTTTCAGTATTTGTATCGGTATGATTTATCGGTTTCATTGAAGAACAATTCTGTTAAAGGTTATATTTTAAACACATTAAGTTATTTCAATCGTATTGTTTAATAAAGAGTATTGAACTTCAAAAGGGTTACAAAAGAATCTGATATAAATATTGTAACCCTTTCTTTCCAGCTTCTCTCTAATTAGTAAATAAAAACACAATCATGGAAAAGCCAGCCAATACCTTACAAGAAGTTCAGACGATATTAAAATTCACCTATGGAATAATTCCAATTGTTGCAGGTGCAGATAAATTTACAAACTTCCTGGCAGACTGGGGGAGCTATTTGAATCCGTCCATCCAAGCTATTTTACCTTTCAACACAAATACATTGATGATGATTGTCGGTATCATTGAGATCATCGCCGGTACCCTGGTGTTTGTTAACCCGGTAAAAGGAGGTTATCTGGTAAGTGCCTGGCTGGTTTTAATAGCAGTAAGTTTACTCGCAAGTGGCAGCTTCCTGGATGTTGCGGTACGTGATCTGGCTATGGCAATTGGCGCATGGTCTCTTTCTAAACTTTCAGCTTCATTGAAAAATTAAATACGTGGGTCATGGAAAAACAACGGGTTAAAATATTGTCTGCTGATTATGTAACCCATAATGTCAGGCGTTTTGTGGTAGAGAAACCTGCCGGACTTACTTTCGTATCAGGTCAGGCTTCGGATATCTCGATAAATGCTCCAAACCTCGAAGATCAACTGAGACCTTTTACTTTTACCTCAGTTAATAGTTCAGATCACCTGGAGTTCATCATCAAGATATATACCGGGCATAATGGCGTAACGGAAAAACTGGCTGAGTTAAAGCCCGGCGATGAGTTGTTCATCCATGATGTCTTCGGAACTATTAATTTTAAAGGTCCCGGATTATTTATTGCTGCAGGAGCAGGAATAACACCTTTTATTTCAATTTTTCGTCAGCTAAATCTTGAAAATAAGTTAACAGGGAACACCTTGTTGTTTGCCAACCGCACATCTGATGATATAATATTAAAGGATGAGTTGAAAGAAATGCTGGGTCAGAATTATATTGATGTTATCGAAAGATCAGCTGATGCATCTCAGCCACCGAGATTTATTGACCGTGAATTGCTTAAGCCACATATAACACCCCAAAACCAATTTTATTACATCTGTGGACCTGATCAGTTTATCAGCATGATGATGGATAACCTGCATGACCTTGGTGTAAAAAAATCTCAAATAGTAATTGAACAGTAACAGATCACGATACTTTATGAAACAGCAAGAGACTTTAAATGCTTCAGATAGCGATATCTCATTATCACAATTGGAAGATTTACTCGGAGAACAGCATATCGGCACTTCGTTTGATACTCCTTTAAGAGCTGATGCTTTTGAAATGAACGATAGTGACAAGGTCGAGATCATTTCAAGGCATTTCCGCGAAATAATGAATACTCTGGGATTAGACCTGCGTGACGATAGTCTGAAGGGAACACCCGGCCGTGTTGCTAAAATGTTTGTAAAGGAGATTTTTTCAGGATTAAATCCTGCAAATAAGCCTGAAGTGGCCTTATTTGAAAATAAGTACAGGTATAACCAAATGCTTGTTGAAAAAAATATAACACTCTTTTCAAACTGTGAACATCATTTCGTCCCCATTATCGGAAAAGCGCATGTTGCTTATATATCGTCCGGAAAAGTGATCGGGTTATCAAAGCTTAACCGGATCGTTCAATATTATGCACAACGCCCCCAGGTGCAGGAACGTTTAACCATACAGATAGCCAATGAACTAAAATCTGTTTTACAAACTGAGGATATTGCAGTGGTAATTGATGCTGTACATCTGTGTGTATCATCAAGGGGTATAAAAGATAATAACAGCAGCACTGTTACTGCCGAATATGGCGGAGTTTTCCATGAGCCTGAACGTAAAAAAGAATTTTTGCGATATATCGCTTAGCGTCTCCTAACGTTAACATCATAAATGCGGGTTAAGCCTTCTATTGGCCGAACCTTTTCACTACCGGTACCGGCCGGGGCTATATGCTATCAGGTAGCGAAAGTCACTGTGAGTTGCACTGTTTTCAACTCGTTTGTTATCGAATTCAGATCTAACCTGGGTTAATTTTCCTTTAACCAGTTTAAATAATTCAGCTAAAACTTCGGGCAGTGCTTTCGTTGAAATGGTAGGGTAATATTTTTTTTCAAGCTCTGCTTTCTGAATGTCTGTTGCCAGGCTTAACTCCCATTCTTCATCAGCTTTGAAACCGTGTTCGTTTGCACAGTTATTTAAATCGTATATGTATACTTTGGCCTGAAATTCAACGGTTTGGTTTGACATATTTTTGTTTTAAGTATAAGATCTTATTTAAACGAAGCCCCTATCCTAATCATTACCAGGTTTAGAGTTGTAATACTGGCTAATGAGGTACACCTCAAAAGCATCATACAATAATTATTACTATCTGATCTGAAGGCAAAGCCTGATGCGGGGTAAGCCGGGGTAATCGCAGGATTTCTTAAAGATACACATAATTTAATGCCTGCTGGTATTAGAAGAGATTAAAGTCTGATTTGTTTCATAAAAGTTATTAATATATTGTATATGAAATACTTGTATCGAAATCAGAAATCTGTGTTTGGGGTTAGAGTAAGTGATTTATTATAAAATTAATAGAAATACCCCATCAATATTTGGTGATGTTAAAACTTTTTGTTTAACTTTATTGTTGAAATATTAAACAAAATGTCTGTCTATTCAATAAAAGATATGGAAATGCTTAGTAATGTGAAAGCACATACTATTAGAATATGGGAGCAGCGTTATCATCTTTTTACGCCTGAACGGACAGATACAAACATCAGGTACTACAGTGATGACCAGTTAAAAAAACTGCTGAATGTTTGCACATTGATAGAACACGGTGTAAAGATATCGCATATAGCAAAACTTACTAACGAGCAGATCGCAGAGCGGATTGACTCTATTATTAATAACCTGAAAACTGATAATGAAGGTATTGAAGCATTGATTAACCAGGCACTGTCTGCAATTACCGTATATGATGAAGCGGCATTTGAACAGGTATTTTCCAGGTGCAGAGAAAAGATGAGCATTACAGACTGCTATGTGAAATTAATTTACCCACTGTTAATCCGTACAGGATTGATGTGGAGTAAGGACGATGTAATACCTGCCCAGGAGCATTTTCTTTCTAATCTTATCAGGATGAAATTATTTGCAGCAATTGATTCTGTTTCAATACCTGAAAATGCGGATCAAACCTGGGTTTTATTTCTTCATGAACATGAAAAACATGAAATAGGGCTTTTATTCGCCAGTTATATTCTGCGTGTTTATGGCAAAAAAGTAATTTATTTAGGGCAGGAGGTGCCATTCAATAATCTTTCAAACGTCATAACGGAATGTCATCCAACGCATGTATGTACATTTTTTGTCCGAAACTATCCTCAGGCCGATATTAATGCATTAATTAAAACTCTTGTTGATACCTCAACGCATTTGGTAGTTTGTGTATCCGGAAAAGAAGAAATAATTGCAAACATACCAGCCACTAAAAGGATTGTTACTTTAGATAGCCTCCAGTCACTGATTCAAATCATTAATGATAGACAGCCATGTTAAAAAAGAAACCAGTGATTGGAATTATAGGTTCCGGCTTTGCCGGTTTGGCTGCCTCATCTATCCTGGCATCGGGAGGCTGTCATGTCCATGTTTTTGAAAAGAACTCGGGTATTGGAGGCAGGGCCAGACAGTTGGAAAAGAACGGTTTTCTGTTTGATATGGGTCCCAGCTGGTACTGGATGCCTGATGTTTATGAACAGTACTTTAATCTTTTCGGGAAGACTACATCCGATTTTTATGAGCTGAAGAAACTGGATCCGGGGTTCACAATCATATTTGATAAAAATGAATCAATAGATGTTCCGGCTGATTTTGAGCAATTATGTGAGTTATTTGAGCATATTGAAGCTGGTGCGGCATCACGTTTGAGGAATTTTATGGATGATGCAGAATATAAATACCATATAGGTATGGGTAATCTGATTCATCAGCCAGGCTTGTCTGTTAAAGAATTCTTAAGATTTAAGATTTCGGATGTTCTAAGGCTTCAGATCTTTTCATCGTTCAGAAAACATGTAAGGAAATATTTTAAAGATCCCCGGTTAATTGCAATAGTTGAGTTTCCGATACTTTTTTTAGGCGCAGCTCCTGAAGACACACCGGCGCTATACAGCCTGATGAATTATGCCGGATTAAAGGTTGGTTCATTTTATCCTATGGGCGGTTTTGGGAAGGTTGTTGAAGCATTTAAAAGCATTGCAGAAAGTCAGGGGGTGAATTTCCAAACATCGGCAAACGTTGAAAAACTTGAAGTCGTTTCAGGAGAAGTTAAACAGGTCTTCTTACATAATGAGCGAATTGATATTGATGCTGTAATCGGTTCCGCTGATTATCATCATATAGAAAGCAATCTGCTGTCTGAGAATCAACGATCTTATCCCGAATCTTATTGGGAGAGCAGGACTTTTGCTCCTTCATGCCTGATATTTTATCTGGGCGTAAATAAACGGCTTTACAAACTCAATCATCATAATCTTTTTTTTGATAAGGATATTGAGAAACACACCCACGAAATTTACAGTGATCCGGTTTGGCCCACAGATCCATTGTTTTATGTATGCTGTCCATCAAAAACAGATACAGGTGTTGCTCCTGAAGGTTATGAGAATCTGTTTATCCTGATGCCTGTTGCTGCCGGTCTTAAAGATTCAGACGAAATCCGTGAACACTATTATGAGTTACTGATGCAGCGTCTCGAAAATTATACCGGTGATAAGATAAGAGACTTTATTATATTCAAGGAAAGCTATTCTGTAGCTGATTTTGTAAAGGATTATAATGCTTACAAGGGCAATGCATACGGTCTTGCCAATACACTTTTTCAGACAGCTGTATTCAAACCCAAACTTAGAAGTAAAAAGGTAAGTAATCTTTTTTTTGCGGGACAGTTAACAGTTCCCGGACCAGGAGTACCTCCCTCCATCATCTCCGGCAGATTAGCTGCTACCGAGGTCTTAAATTTTTTTAAAAATCATAAGCCATGAAAGAGATCTTCGACCGTGTATCTGCATCGTGCAGTAAAGTAACCACCAGAGCTTATAGTACAAGTTTTTCGTTAGGTATTCAGTTTCTGAATTCAAGGCTGCATAAACCCATTTATAATATTTATGGTTTTGTACGTCTTGCGGATGAAATCGTAGACAGTTTCCATGATTATGATAAGGAGCGTCTTATGAAAAAGCTGAGAGCAGATACGGTTGAGGCACTCGAAATTGGAATAAGTATCAATCCGATATTAAACAGTTTTCAGGAAACTGTGGCAAAGTATAATATCGAATGGGATTTGATAGATACCTTTCTTAAAAGTATGGAAACGGATCTTTCTGAGAATAAACATAATGCAGAAAGTTATCAGCAATACATTCTTGGCTCTGCAGAGGTGGTTGGTTTAATGTGTTTAAGGGTGTTTACAGAGGGAAATAATAAACTTTTCGAGGAGTTAAAGTTATATGCAATGAAACTTGGCTCAGCTTTTCAGAAAGTTAACTTTTTGCGGGATATAAATGCAGATTATAACCTTCTGGGCAGAACGTACTTTCCTGGGGTAAATTTCGATAGCTTTTCTGCAAAAGATAAGGAAGTAATTCAGGAAGAAATCGAAGCAGACTTTAAGCTGGCATTAATAGGTATCCGAAGGCTGCCATTTGATGCAAGACGGGGAGTGTATATGGCTTATTTCTATTATAAAAAACTGTTTTTAAGAATTAAGCAGGTACCGGCTGAAAAAGTTATGAGTACCAGGATACGGATTCACGACATTAATAAAATTGGTCTTATGTTTCATTCCTTATTAAGAAACCAGTTAAATGCGTTATGATAAGAATTACGGTGATATTGTTTTTTATAATTAGCTCTGTCCAGGCCGCTGATGTAACTGAGTTGAGAAAACTTTATTACAGGGCCAATGATAGTAGAAAGGTAGCCGACGAATTTTTTGAGGTTATGAAAGGAATAAAAAATACGTCTGAGCCTATCTTGCTTGGATATAAGGCTATGGCCCACCTGATGCAGGCAAAGTTTCAGTTTAATCCGTATTCCAAAATGTCAAATTTCACAAAAGGGAAGGACTTACTAAATATTGCAATAAATAAGGATCCCGGGAATATTGAACTTAGATTTATGAGATTTTGTGCACAGGCGAATGCACCTGGGTTTTTAGGTTATAAAACTCATATAAATGAAGATAAGGCAATTGTCTTAAAAAAATGGGAAAAATGTACTGACAAGGATCTTAAAGCCAGAATTAAAAATTATATGCTCACTTCTACTTACTGTAATATTTATGAAGCATCATCTTTTGAATAATAATGTTGTTTTAGTCGATGCCGAAGACGTTGAAATCGGCACAATGTCAAAGATGGAGGCCCATAGGAGAGGGGTCTTGCACAGGGCATTTTCTGTATTTATTTTTAACACCAGGGGAGAACTGTTAATGCAGCAAAGAGCTGATTCCAAGTATCACTCACCGGGTTTATGGTCAAATACCTGCTGCAGCCATCCGTTTCCCGGGGAAATGGTTGGAGATGCTGCCGAAAGGCGACTTGGGGAAGAGATGGGAATAACCATCGAATTAGAACCTGTGTTCCATTTTATATATAAATCACCTGTGGATAATGGCTTAATAGAGCATGAGTTTGACTATGTGTTTTTTGGCACCACTGATATTTATCCCAAAATCAATACTGATGAAGTACAGGACTGGAAGTATATAAGTCTGGAAGATCTTGAAAACGATATAGAAATGTTCCCTGAAAATTACACAACATGGTTGAAGATTGTGCTGGGGCAGGTATTGGCATTCAAAAAAAATGAAAACGTATAAGTTTTACACCATGCAGTTGCTGCATGTTGAGTTGGCTGAAGCCTGGGACTTTTTTACTTCTCCGGGAAATCTGGCCAGGATAACCCCTCCTGATATGGGGTTTAAAGTACTTACTACGTTTACTGAACCGGCAATTTATCCCGGTATGGAAATTGATTATATAGTTAAGCCACTGGCGGGTATATCATTAAAATGGAGAACATTAATTACCGATGTGAAGCTTATGAAATCATTTACCGATACACAAATAAGGGGCCCGTATTCTGTTTGGGAACATTACCACACATTTAATGAAATACAACCAGGTAAAATTCAAATGATAGACGAAGTCAGGTACAGGCTGCCGCTGGGTGTTATTGGACATGCTGTACACAGCTTGATTGTTAAAAATAGAATTCAGGAAATTTTCACGTTCAGGCGTCAGGCGCTCGAAAAAATATTCCACGATCATGTCACACTGGATCATTAACCTAAGTGTTGTAATTATAACATTTGTTGCAATGGAGTGTATAGCCTGGTTAACACATAAATATGTTATGCACGGTTTTTTATGGTCACTTCATCACGACCATCATAAGCGGGATGACGGTCATTTTTTTGAAAAGAATGACTTCTTCTTTCTCATATTTGCTATTCCCGGAATCATATGCATTTACTATGGCTATGGAAATAACTTAAGCCTGTGTTTTTGGATAGGACTCGGTATTACGCTTTATGGAATTGCGTACTTCTTTATACATGATATTTTTATCCACCAGCGATTCAGGATTTTCAGAAACAGCGATTCTGTTTATCTAAGAGCGATAAGAAGGGCTCATAAAATGCATCATAAGCATTTGGATAAATATAATGGAGAGTGCTTTGGAATGTTATGGGTGCCGTGGAAGTACTTTAAAGAAGCATTAAAAGTATATAAATGAATTCCTTGTATCTGATTGTAAATATCGCATCATTTATCGTACCGTTTATTTTCTCATTTCACCCCAAACTGGCATTTTATAAAAAATGGAAGTTTATATGGCCTGCTATTATTTTATCTGCCATACCTTTTGTTGCCTGGGATGTTTATTTTACCCGCCTTGGTATTTGGGGGTTTAATCCGGACTACCTATCCGGCTCTGCTATTTTTAACTTACCCTATGAGGAGGTCTTGTTCTTTATCTGTATCCCATATGCCTGTCTTTTTACTTACCATTGTCTGGGAATATTAATTGAAAAAGACCTTTTTAGCCAGTCTGAGAATTGGATCACAACAGTACTTCTGATAATGCTTACTCTTTTGGCTTTCATCTTTTCAGACAGGCTTTACACCATGGTTACATTTGCAGTACTGATATTGCTACTGGCTTTCATTAAGGTAGTTTTAAAACCATCATGGTTAAGCCGGTTTTACTTTTCTTACCTTATTTTATTGGTGCCGTTTACCATTGTAAACGGTGTATTAACCGGAACGGGCATTCAGGAACCTATTGTTTGGTATAATAACAAAGAAATAATGGGAATAAGGTTTCTGACCATACCGGTGGAGGATATTTTCTATGGTATGCTTCTGATCTTGTTGAATGTACTGATTTATGAAACTCTCAAGCGGTCGTTTTCTAAAACACGTTCATAAGTGATAGATTTAAAAACAACACGATCCTGGCATAATACTAAAAAATGGGGTTTAGGAAGGATGCTGGTCCCAGGGTTTTGTTAAGCTGCTTTATTTCGGCCATCCGGAGAAATCCGGCCTGTCAGGGAAATACAAGTGGGAAATGTTAGTACCAACAATGCCTAAACTCTCCGGTGTCGAAATAAATTAAAATCAGCAGTTTCCCTCAGTCGAGCACATCCCGTCTGCATTATCAGCATTTGTTGAGGTTTCATACTGTGTCCATGCCTTTTTCAAGCTATCTAAAAAAACTTCGGTAGCCTGAGCTCCTGAAACAGCCACATGATCATTGATCAGGAAAAAAGGAACTCCCCGGATTCCAAGTTTTTGTGCCTGGATCCCATCTTTTTTCACATCTTCCGTATATGCTTCAGTTGATAATATGGTTTCAACTTCTTTTCCGTCTAATCCAATACCTACACCTATAGCGGTTAGTTCAGAATGATCACTAATATTAACGCCCTCAGTGAAATAAGCCTTAAACAATGCCTCTTCAGCAGCATCACCCAGGTTATGAGTTTTCGCAAACTGTATCAACCGATGAGCATCAAAAGAATTAGCCGTTATAGCCTTGTCAAAATTGTACACCAGGCCAACTTCTGCTGCAGATTGAGTAACCTGATCGTGCAGTTGTATAGACCATTCGCGGTTCAGGCCTTTTCTATCAGCCAGATAATCATAAGCGTCCACGTCCAGACGAGTTTGAAGTAATGGATCAAGTTCAAAGCTGTGCCATTCAACTTCAACCTTGTCTTTGTGCTCAAATTGGTCTAACGCAAGTTCGAATTTTCGTTTACCTATATAACAGAACGGACAGCGGATGTCCGACCAGATATCTATTTTCATTTAGTAGTTAGTATCAAGTAATTAGTATCAAGTATCAAGTATTCGTGTAGGGGTCGCACCGCTATGAGAGAGGCTCTCCAGCGATGATGGTGAGCCTCCCGGATCTGCGGCTGAGCGTTTTAAGCTTCCTGTGCGACCTGAATATTAGCAATTAATTTAATATCCTCACCAAGCGCGAGTCCACCGGTTTCGGTAAGTGCATTGTATGTTAAACCAAATTCTTTACGGTTTATCTTACCTGTTACTTCAAAGCCGTATTTCGTGTTTCCGTAAGCATCTTT
>DASWTL010000112.1:0-8212 GCA_036402155.1 Sphingobacteriaceae bacterium
TTCATTCTTTTAATAGTTGGCTTGTGGCTTATCCGTAAGGTTTCAGCATGGCTGCGGCGGCACATGGAGCGGCGGCAATTTGATGCATCGTTGAAACCCTTTTTGCTTAGTTTAATCATTACTTCCCTTCGGGTTCTGTTGGTTCTAGCCGTAATGCAGTTTATGGGTGTGCAAATGACGATTTTTGCTGCCGTTATTACATCATTTGGTGTTGCTGCAGGTTTAGCTTTGTCTGGAACTCTTCAAAACTTTGCAAGCGGAGTTCTTATTTTGTTATTGAAACCTTACCGTGCAGGCGATAATATTGTAGCCCAGGGGCAGGAGGGAACTGTAACTGAGATTCAATTATTTTATACTGTTGTTAATACGTATGATAATCGTACTGTAATCTTTCCAAATAGCAAGCTTTCCAATGAGGTTATAATTAACATCAGCCGGCAGGGAAAGCGGAGGATTGATATTGAATTGAAGTTGAATTACGCAGTCGATTTTAATCATTTGAAAGATGTGATTGAAAAGGTGATATCCGCACAAAATCTCATGAAAACTCCGCCATATAGCATAGGTGTTTCATCTCTTGATGCTGATGGGTATAAGGTTGCAATTAATGTCTGGGCGAATGCAAAAGGGTTTGGGGATACAAAGCTTGCTTTCCAGGAGAAGTTGATAGGAGAGATCAAAGCAGCTAAGATACCATTGCCAGGAATTCCTGCTGCCGTGTCAGTTGCTAATCCTCAATAAAAAAGCCCCTGCAATCAAGCAGAGGCTGAGAATTTTGATTATTCACCAGGGTCCTGGCCATACCTGACTTTCGGCACTTGTCTATCAATTTGCCATCTTCCGGTTCCGTCTTCTCCAATTACATCAAATAATTCAAGAATCCTTCGGGCTACATATTCTTCTTCAAGCTGTTCGTTCAGGAACCATTGCAGGAATTGTAAAGTAACAAAATCCTTTGCCCGTAAACAGCGGTCAGCCATCTTATTAAATGATTGAGTTACAAATATTTCCTGCTGAAGTGATTGTTCGAATACTCCACGGAATGAATCGAACTCCTGAGGAACATTAACAACTTCAGGTGATATGGCTCTACCGCCTGCGTCATTTATATATTTAAAAATTTTAAGCATATGTTCCCGCTCTTCAGCCGATTGATCTTCAAAATACCCGGCGCTGTTATCAAACCCATTACGGTTACACCAGGAAGCCATCGATAAATATACGGCCGAAGAATGAGCTTCAATTTTTATTTGGTCGTTTAACAGAGCTTCTATTTCTTCCGTTAAAGAAGTTCTGAGTCTGAGCAGATCTTTCATGATTTTTCTTGTATTTATTAAATATAACACAAGCTATGCCAAAATGGCTCAGAAATTTTTAATCTATAATAAGTCTAAATAGATCAGGCAAGATTAACCTGCAGGCATTCATTTACCATGCTGTTTAATTTGATAATGAAGGCAGCTCCCTGAAGTAATTCTTTCATTTTTACAACCCTTGAAGCGGTAAGAATAAAGCAGGTATTGGTATAATGGGGCATAAGAATGGCTACATCAGAAGTTCTTGATGTATTTTGGAGCATCTCTTCCAGATCAATAGCTTCAACTTCTTTTTTAAAGTAAAAAAAGTCGGCAGCCTTAAAAATAGATATCCGGCCTTCAAAATCTAAGACATATTGATTAAAACGGTTACTCTGGTAAACTGTTCCAAATGAGTTTGAAAAAATTTCTTTAAGATCGTGGTCTGTCATTGTAATGCACGCTGTCTTCTTATTATTACAAATCTAATCATTATTTATAATTAGTCCAAATAAGGTGATCGATTTTTTCTCCTTGTAAATTCCTGCAAAAAACTGCAAATTAGTAAACTTTAATTATCACCAGCTCAGAGTCATGAAACACAGATTGTTTAGTTTTCTAATTCTTCTTTTAATAGTCAGTAATGGCTTTTCTCAACCATTTAAGTTTGCTTTTGTAAGTGATACTCATATCGGTGCGTCTACAGGGGAAGAGGATCTTAAACGCACAGTTTCCGACATAAACCTGCAACCTGATCTGGATTTTGTCATTCTGACTGGCGATATAACGGAGATGGGTACCGATCTGGAGCTTGCATTAGCTAAGAAAATCCTTAATGAATTAAAAGTTCCTTTTTATATAATACCGGGAAATCATGATACAGGTTGGTCTGAATCGGGAGGCGTGAGTTTTATCAGGGAATTCGGATATGACAAATTCGTATTTGATCATAAAGGGTATCGGTTTATAGGTTGTGCTTCAGGGCCTTATGTTCGTATGTCGGATGGGCATATCCCCCGTGATGCAGTAGTTTGGCTTGATTCGGTACTTGCCGCTACACCCAAGGACCAACCTCTTGTATTTGCGAATCATTACCCCCTTGACAATGGTTTGGATAATTGGTATGACGCTATTGACCGCATAAAAAAATTCAACACACAATTTGCAATTTCGGGACACTTACACACCAATAAAGCTTGGGATTTTGAAGGGATACCGGCTACTACGGGACGTTCTAACCTTCGTGCCAAGGCAGAGATAGGTGGATACAATATCGTTGAGATGCGGAGAGATTCTGCATTGTTTTCAGAACGTAATCCGGGAAAGGAAGGTGTCCGAACCTGGCGTAAAATTGCGCTCGGAAGAAGAACCTATGATGACAGCATCAGGTATGAAAGACCATCTTTCGATATCAATCAAAAATATCTGGTTGCCACGGCTCAATGGACGTATCATTCAGATGCTAATGTGGTTTCAACACCTGCCTATGCCGCAAGGAATGTGATATTCGGTAATAGTGTAGGCACTATTGAAGCACTTTCCATAAAGGATGGCGCAAGCCGGTGGACTTTCAAAACTAACGGAGCTATATATTCATCACCGGCTGTGTCAGGAAATAAGATCGTTTTAGGTTCTGGAGATGGATATATCTATTGCTTAAATGCTAAAAACGGAAGCCTGATATGGAAACTGAAGGCAGATGCTGCTGTTTTAGGAGCTCCGGTTATAGAAAAGGGTGTGGTTTATATCGGAGGCAGCGATCGTAATTTCAGAGCTATCTCGTTAAATTCAGGTAAGCAACTTTGGGCATTTAAGGGCCTGGAAGGATCTGTTGTGAGTAAGCCGCTGTTGTATGGTAGTAATGTGATTTTTGGTGCGTGGGACAGACATTTGTACTCTTTGAATAAACGCGATGGTTCAATAAACTGGAAATGGAATAATGGCGCAGCTAATAGGATGCTGTCACCGGCAATGGTAAATCCGGTGGCTTCCAGAGAGATTATATATATCGCGGCTCCCGACCGCTACTTAACGGCAATTGATGCCAGCTCAGGTAAAACTTTATGGAGGACGAATGTAGCTACTGTACGTGAATCTATCGGATTGTCTGAAGATCAAAAGCTGGTTTATGGAAAAACGATGAATGATTATATTGTGGCCTTCAGGACAGGCGCCACCCAGCCTGCAGAGGAATGGCGTTTAAATGCCGGCTTTGGTTACGAACATGTGCCGTCTATGTTGATAGAAAAAGCTGGCGTCGTATATTTTGGAACAAAAAGCGGGGTTGTATATGCTATTGATCCGAAAGCTCAAAGGATAGCGTGGGGTCATAAAATAGATAACTCTATGGTTAATACGGTGAATGTTATAGCCCCGGGAAAGGTTATAGTTGCCACAATGGACGGAAAGGTAACCCTGATTGAAGCTGGAAAATAAGCGTAACATATCTAAGGCAAAAACATTTGACGAACAGGTAATAAATTTCTATTCCAATCTTTATATTGATGTTCCGTTACCGGCTGGAGTGGAGGTTTTGCGACCGTTTGACAATCCCGTTTCCGCTGAGATAGCCGGCCAATTCTACCGGAAGTTCTATAATGACAATAATCCACGCACGTTTATTATCGGGATAAACCCCGGCCGCTTTGGTGGTGGAATTACCGGAATCCCTTTTACGGATCCTGTGAAGTTAATTAAGCATTGCGGTATTTCTAATGATTTTGAACCCAAAACAGAACTTTCGGCTGATTTTATATACAAAGTGATTGAAGCATGCGGCGGTGCAGAGCGATTCTACTCCAGGAATTATTTTACCTCGATGTCCCCGCTTGGCTTTACCAGGAATGGAATAAACATGAACTATTATGATGATAAAGACCTGTTTTTGTCATTACAGCCTTTAATGGTTAACTGGCTCCGGGATCAGTTAGCATTTGGAGGTCAGCGTTCAAGGTGTATCTGCCTTGGCAGTGGAAAAAATCTGAAATACCTACAGAAGCTAAACCAGGAGTATTCTTTCTTTGAACAAATAGATGTGTTAGATCATCCCAGATACATCATGCAGTATAAGCGTAAGCAACTCGATGAGTATATCAAATTATATAAAACTGCTTTATCTGCTTGACGGGTAAGACAGGCGCAGTTGCCTAACCTATTTTAATCAAATCGTCATTTTTTATAGCAAATAGCAATAAATCTGTATATATAAAAACATCGTAAGTACTACATAGGTTTTTAATTCTATATAGCATATTTATGATCAGGTATTTAATGCCACTTATTTTTACGTTCTTATTTGCCGGTTGTGATAAAATAGAGTACAGTCCCAATCAGAAACTTGACCGGGATGGGCCTCGAAATGTGAACAGGGTTAATTTGGAAAAATTAGCTCAAACCAACGGTGATGACACTGTTCGTTTTATATTATCCGGAGATACGCAGCGGGGTTATGGAGAAGCCCGGGATTTTGTAAAAAAAGCAAACACCCTTCCGGGAATTGATTTTGCTGTGATAGCAGGAGATATATCCGATTTTGGGTTATTGCAGGAAATGGAGTGGGTAGCGGAAATTTATAATAGATTAAAAATACCCTATATAGGCGTTATTGGTAATCATGATCTTACAGCAAATGGAAAAGATGTTTTCCAAAAAGTATTTGGTGAACTTGATTATAGCTTTGTGTACGGAGGCATTAAGTTTATATGCATAAATACGAATAGCCGGGAATTTAATTTTAATGGAACTGTTCCTGATATCCAATGGCTGAACAAAGAAATGAAGTCACAATCAGGTATAAATAAGATGGTGGTTATCTCACATGTGTCGCCGCTTTCTGCAGATTTTGATAAGAAACTGGAACAACCATTTGTAGAGGCGCTGGCCAGTACCGGTAATTGTCTTGCTTCCCTCCATGCCCATGATCATACCAGTGGATATTTTACACCCTATGAAACAGGCCCTCCGTTCATTGTAACATCGGCTATATTAAAACGGGAGTTTACAGTAATAACAATAGCAAATGGCCGGTTGGAAAGCGATAATGTATCCTATTAATTTGCTGACAGTCATGTTTCTTCCTTTTTTTTCTTTAGCGCAGGAGAAAACGGAGAGCAGTAAATCTCGGAAACTGATGCCAGATGCGGTAATTGTTCAGCATGCGGGCAGTATTGGATATTTTAGTGGCGGCATCGGATATGAATTGTTTAAGAACAAGAAAGGAAATCTTGATTTATTATACGGACATTTACCCCGCCGCAAAGGAGGTAACCTTGATATTGTTACCGCCAAGTTTGCTTATCGGCCTTTTAAAATCAGAATAAACGACGTCGCCGTTATTTATCCTGCTAACCCGGGTGTTTTTTTATCTTATACTTTTGGCGAAAACCTGAGTTTTACATTTGATAAAGATCAGTATAGCAGAGGATATTATGGCTGGTCTGAAGCACTCAGATCGCATTTGTCAATAAGTAATGAATTAGAATTAAGCGGAAAGAACCTTTTTAACAGTAAGCGAAACAGATCCCTCGTTTTTTATTCTGAGTTTAATGCAAATGATCTTTATCTGGTTAGCTGGGCAACAAACCGGGATGGCCTTTCGTTCTTTAAAATATTTAAACTGGGAGTTGGAGCTAAGGTTAAGTTTTGATAAGTTTAAACAGTTGAAATCAATTGAAAACCGGTTTGAAATTGGATAAAATTTTATCAAATTTAGAGGCAGGTGTCAGTAGCTTAATATCATATCAAAATACATCATTATAATGTAATTAACAGCCGTGCCTTATTCCTATGGAATAATTTTTGTACTGTAATAGTCGTTAATATAACACTATTATTTTATTCTATCAACTTTTTTACTTAATTCACGTTAAAAGAAATATTCTTAACTTTGCAAGCTTTTGTAAGGGGGACAACTATATAAATGAGACAACTCAAGATCACTCAATCCATTACTAATCGTGAATCTCAATCACTGGATAAATATCTTCACGAAATTGGTAAAGTAGATTTAATTACAGCCGAAGAAGAAGTTATACTAGCCCAAAAAATCAGGGAAGGCGACCAGGCCGCTTTAGAAAGATTAACAAAAACCAACCTGCGTTTCGTAGTGTCTGTAGCAAAACAATATCAAAACCAGGGATTAACTCTTGGCGATTTAATAAATGAGGGTAACCTTGGTTTAATAAAGGCAGCAAAACGATTTGATGAAACAAAAGGATTTAAATTTATCTCTTACGCCGTATGGTGGATCCGTCAGTCTATTTTGCAGGCCATTGCTGAACAAAGCCGTATTGTTCGTTTGCCATTAAACCAGGTAGGTTCATTAAGTAAAATAAGTAAGGCCTTTTCTAAACTGGAACAGGAGTATGAGCGCGAACCTTCACCTGAAGAGCTTGCTGATACGCTGGAAACCACGGTTGACAAAATATCAGATACTTTAAGTAATTCAGGACGTCATGTTTCAATGGATGCGCCTTTTGTACAAGGGGAAGAAAACACCCTGCTGGATGTACTTGAAAATAAAGATCCAAACACGGATAGTATCCTGATCAACGAATCTCTTTCAGAAGAGATTAAGCGGTCTTTATCTACTCTTACTGAACGTGAGCGGGAGATCATTGTATTATTTTTCGGATTAAGCACTAATCAACCCCTCTCTCTTGAGGAGATAGGTGAGAAGTTTAATCTTACCCGTGAACGTGTTCGCCAGATAAAGGATAAAGCCTTACAGCGTTTGCGTCATACATCCAGGAGTAAGATCCTGAAATCATATTTAGGATAAAAGACTTTTGTTTAAAAATCAGACCGGAGCTCCCGGTCTTTTTTGTTTAGAGATGGGATCAATCAGATCTCACAGGAATCTTATATTTAAGTTGAGGTCAGTCTAAAGATGTCGCAGATTTTTCTGATATTTAACTATGAATGTTTATCTGGTTGGGTTCAGATTGTTTCTTTATTATTTTATATTCATACATGTAATCGGGATATTCATTTACTCGCAAACTAACCTGTCTTTTGGTGTAATTGCTGAGCTGGTTTGTATGCCAGGCATTTATTTTCTTGCGTTGATCTCAGTGAAGCGCTATCAGCATTTTTTTTATAATATGGGTAGTTCATTACCCAGAGTTTTTATAATTATGGGAGTCGGACAAATTCTGCTATTCTGTATAGTTATCGGCATGATTAGCTTCTTCCGCTGATGCTTGAGATAGATTCTGTCACACTCACTTTCTCTGATAAATCGATTTTGTCAGGTTGTTACCTTAATTGTAAAACAGGCGAAATAGTGGGTTTGCTTGGCAGAAATGGCTCCGGGAAATCGTGTTTACTCAGAATAATATTCGGATCTTTACAAGCTGACTTCATGCACTTGCGCATAGAAGGAAAAATACTAAAACAAGGGTTCAAATCCGGTAATGTGGCGTATTTACCGCAGGAAAGTTTCTTACCTCCATTTTTAAAGATTAAGCAGATACTTAAAGGGGTTAAGTTCCAAAAAGCTTTTATTATTGAGAATGAATTGATTAAGAAGATAATTGAACTCGAGGTCAGAGATCTTTCCGGGGGAGAATTAAGAATGATAGAATGTATCTGGATATTAAATCATCCGGCATCGTATATACTCCTTGATGAACCGTTTTCAGGTATTTCTCCCGTGCAAATTGAATTTTTACAGCACCTGATCATAGAAACGGGAAAAGTGAAAGGGATTATTTTAACGGATCATATCTATAGGCCATTAATGCAGGTAAGCAACAGAATAGTGTTATTGCATAATAAATCTGTTTATAACATTGCGGACGAATCCGATTTGATTCGTTATAATTATATACCAGCCTACGCTTGAGCCCGCTATGCCGCTGTCTCAATTCTCAATACTCAATACTCAAATCTCATTATATTTGCAATAAATCAACTTA
>DASWTL010000113.1:0-14943 GCA_036402155.1 Sphingobacteriaceae bacterium
GAAGGCACGGTTGTCAAAGGCTGAATTCGACTATATTCATAGTGATGTGGATGATCTGGCTGCAGTGTCAGTATCCGGAGACCAGACTTCAGCTTCCGAAAAAAGCGTTCCATGGGTTAAATTGCTAAGTTTTAGACAAACTTGGGCCTTTGTTGCAGGTAAGTTTCTTACCGACCCGGTTTGGTGGTTCTACCTGTTCTGGTTGCCGGCATTTCTTACCGCTCAGTATGGTCTGGAAAGCACAGAAATTGCGTTGCCTGTGGCCCTTGTTTACACGATGTCCACATTTGGGAGCATTGGTGGCGGGTATCTTCCATTTTATTTCATCAAAAAGGGCTGGCCAGTGTTTCGCTCTCGAAAAACGGCAATGCTTATCTATGCAGTTTGTGCAATTCCTGTGGTGGCAGCTCAGTACGCCGGTAGTTTTAATATGTGGTACGCTGTGATAATTATCGGCTTTGCGGCATCTGCACACCAGGCTTGGAGTGCTAATATTTTTACAACTGTGTCCGACATGTTCCCTAACAGGGCTGTAGCATCTGTTACGGGTATTGGGGGAATGGCAGGTGGTATCGGCGGGATATTAATTGCCAGAATGGCTGGCGTATTATTTGACCATTATGAGTCGTTAGGTCACATAAAAACAGGATATTATATTATGTTCTTTGTTTGCGGCAGTGCGTATCTAATCGGCTGGTGCATTATGCACCTTCTGGTCCCCAGTTTAAAGCCTATACATCTCTGATAAATTTTGAACTCTTTTCTTTCAGAAACAAAAATATCTTTCTTAAATATATCCATGTGGATTTGTTTCATGCTTTAAATCATTAATCTATTGTACAATCTAGCATAGGTGCAAATTATTTCGAATATACTATTATACGAACTTTCAAAGCTAGCTGAACTTTCACTAAAGCAAAGTGACTTTTAAGAGAATATTCATTAAGATTACATTTTGGCTTTTTCTGAGGCAAAGTTAAACCTCTTCGGCAGGAAAGGCCAAGCCCTTCGGGTTTGGACTAAAAAATCTCCACACCTCCAGTTCGTTCCGGGTAGTATTTTTTCGCCCCAAAGCCTTGCCTCGCAAGGCCCCCGCTCATTTTTTTTTGCCCCTATCAAAAGCCAAATGAGGCGCATGCCGAATGGTGATAACAGATTTTTTAACAATTAATTTTATCAAAATGAAAGTATCGGAAAAAAGCAACGGAGCAGTAACAGTTTATCTAATGGTCAGGGTAAGAGTACAATCCTCTTTAGAACATATATCAGATACCGTAGATGAATTGGAGAATCTAGCATCTCTTACAATCGCGAACACGGAAAACATAAGAGTTATTGAGTCGGAAATTCTATTAACCAGAGTCAGGAAACCAAAATAGTTTCATTTAACGAGGTTCTCCCGCATCTTAAAAGTCGCGGCGAGCACCGCATTTACACATATTAACAGTGAATGTATCAATATGAAAAATGCGGGTGCCCACTATTAATCAAGATAGGCTTTTGAAACTAAGAGGCGAAAGTTAAGCATCAATTAAGGTACAAATTAGCCCCGTATCCCGCACACAGGTTCGCTATCGCCAAGGTCGTATTTGAAAAATGGGTATCCCGGGGGAGCCCTCCACATTTTTAAAATCTCCACATTGCCTTTAGTGCGGAATAGAGGCTCTGAGAGCACCATAATTAATTTTAACACTTTAAAACTCAAGATTATGGAAAAGCTACAGAACCAGTTGTCATTCTATCAGGTATCAGAAATCAATGTCACCTACAGACCAAAGTTTAAAGCTTCCGAAAGACCACAGGTTTCATCATCCCAGGATGGTTATCGAATTTTATTCAACAACTGGAATTTAGATAAGATCGAACTTCAAGAACAATTCAAAGTTTTGTTATTGAATAGAGCAAACAAAGTAATAGGAATTTACGAGGTTTCCTCCGGTGGAATGTGTGGAACTGTAGCAGATCCCAAACTCATTTTTTCTACTGCATTAAAAGCATGTGCCAGCTCAATCATATTAAGCCATAACCATCCTTCAGGAAACTTAAAGCCAAGCCAGGCAGATATTGCACTTACTCAAAAGATCATGAGTGCCGGAAGCTTTTTGGATATTGCGGTATTAGATCACATCATAATAACTTCAGAAGGGTACTTCTCTTTTCAGGATGAAGGGATAATTTAAGGGGGAAACCCCTTTTTTATGCTTGATTGGACAGATACTGAACAAGCAATATTTCCCGGGAAAGCTACTTCCATCGTAGGCAAAGCTTATCCGCAGCTGCTCACACATGTTGTTGCTGGACACTACTGACCTTTAGTCAGTTCTCTTTATTCTGTTGGATCATGATACCATGGAGCACCGGATAGAAAAATTACTTTTTAATTTGGGCGTTAATTGTCTTAGTTAATTATTTTTCTAACTTTAGGTAGGGTATTTCTTTTTCAGATTGGCATTATGTAAGATATTGCGACAGCGCTTTGGAGTTGATACTCTCTTTGATGTTAGAATAAAAGTAGAATTATGGGCGGTGGAATAATAGATAAGTACCTTGCAAGCTAGTTACAGAACGTTGGATTCGAATTTTTTAGCAAAAACGTAACAGAGTAGATTTAATATGGGGCTGATTCAAAGTGCCGGGCTAACTAAACCATTTTCGATTTTTTAATAAACTACCAACATGATTTCCTTTATCGATCTGTGCATCTTCAAGATAAAACCGCTTTCCCTGTTTTCCGCATTTCTGGTTCTATCGTTCAATACACTCGGTCAGCAGGGGATAGTAGATAGCAGCGGAATGGTTACGCTGCGCATTGATCCGCAGACTGCACGCGGCGCTAACGTATCGCAGTTTTTTGATGAGGTAAAATTTATACCGATTGAAACAACTAAAGAGAGTTTGTTTGGAGGTATCTCTGATTTAAAAATATTAAAGAACCAGTTTGTCCTCTTCGACCATGACACAAAAGCTGTATTAATATTCACTAAAGAGGGAAAGTTTAAAGGTAGGATAGACGCGAGCAAAATACCTAAGGATGATGCTGATAAAACTAAAACGGAGCTGTATGGATACCGGATCGTGGAAGAAAATAAGGATAGTTTAATTGCTATCTATTCAAGTAAATATTATTTCTGTTTTGACTTGAATGGCAAACAGATTAAGAAGGTGTCGCATAAAGACGCCCGTTTCAATATGGATTATAACCTAGCAGACAAAGAAACCACGGTGAGGCGGTCGTATATCGAGAGAAAAGGGAAAGACAGTACCTATTACGAGCTTGGAATACTTAGAAAAAACAAAGATTCGGTAGGCTATTTTCCGTTTTCAATTAAACGCTATCAAACAGACGACTTTTGGGGCGCACCAAATTTTTATGATTACGGAGTTCCAAACGAGATGTTTTTCGTGAACATCTACAGCTATAATCTGTATAAAATCACACCTTCTAAGCTTTCATTAGCCTACAGGATCATCTTCCCGGCAAATAACTCACTTCCCGGCGACTTTATGACGAATCCGGTGTATGTTAAAAAACGGGGAGAATATTTCCGAAATAACCAGAAAGTGTTCTACAGTATGAACAATACGTATTTGGTAGGGGATCATCTTTACCTGCAAATGCGCAGTTGGGGATGGGACAAGGAATTAAAGAAAGCGATTGTATACCATTTAAAAACTTCAGAGATTACTTCGCTGCAGGATTTGCAACCGGACAGCTTATCTTCTTTTCTGCCGGTTACCGATGCAGGGGCCTTTCACGATTTTGCAAACAAGGGCTTCCATCTATACAAAGACGATTATTTCTACACTAGCTATTCATCGCTCGCCATGTTTAGCTTCAAAGAACAGCTTGGTAACAAAGAGATTAAGTTCAGCCCTGAAATGCAGCAGTATTTCAAAACTCAGGACCGCAAAAGCAATCCGGTGATCATTCAGCTCAAACCTAAACACTAACCTTCAACTGATGCGCAAACTACTGCAACTAATTACGTTTGTAAGTTTCACCGTATGTATCTATAATGTCCGGGCTCAACAGGTAAACACAACTAACACAGGTTCGGTTAAAGGCCTGTTGCAGGATACCGTACACAAGTACACGGTCAAATCGGCAACAGTATCCGTTTACAGAGCAGACAGTACGCTGTTAAATTATCAGTTAAGCAATAATTATGGCGAATTCAGCTTTAAAAACCTGGCTCTCAACAATAAATATTATATCGAAGTAAGTCATGTCAGCTACAGGGTGCTCCGGCAAAATTTTAGCCTTAGCGGCAGTCAAACGTCCATTGATTTAAAAGACTTCATTTTGCAGCCAAAAGAAATTGCGCTTAAAGAAGTTCAGATCCATATCCCCCCGATACAGATGAACGGCGATACACTGGAATTTAATGCAGCCGCTTTTAAATTAGACAGCAACGCCGTAGTGGAAGACCTCCTTAGAAAAATACCCAATATAACGCTCTGGGGCGACGGACAGATAACGGTGAATGGGAGAGAGGTAAAGAGCCTGCTGGTAAACGGAAAAGAATTTTTTGGAGGCGATTTTAAGATGGCACTCCAGAATATTTCCAAAAATGCCCTTCAGAAAGTGCAGGTGTATAATGTGCAAAAGGATGAAACTAACCCTTTAGACAGCACATTAACAGTTAATCTTAAACTTAAGAAGGGGAAAGATAAAGGCCACTTCGGTAAAATTGGGGGTGGTTACGGTACTACGGAGCGCTTTGAAGCTGATGGAAATCTCAATTTCTTTGCGCCTAAATTACAGCTGGGCATTATCGCTGCAGGCAACAATGTAAATAAAATTGCAAGCAACATCCGCGAATTAACTTCTAACAGCACATTTAAAGGGGTAGGTACGAATGTCGAATATCAGCCGGACTTTAGCGCTACGGGAATAACCCGCACCAACACGGGAGGCGCAACCTTTAGTTATAATTTCATTGAAAAGCCTACTTACGAAAAAAAAAAATGCGTTTACGGCAAACTATTTTGTCCAAAACAAAATGAACGACATTGTATCCAATAGCCAGACGACTACAACAATTGGTTCAAATACCAAAATACTGGACAAGGTATCCGGTAACAACAGTACGTTAAGCAACAATCATAACTTCGATAGCAAATTTGAATATGCCAAACTAAATCACCGGTTAAATGTCAATCAAAATTTTAATGTAATTTCCGGTGAGACTACTAATCAGTCGCTTAGGAGTGCAGCAAATCAGCAAAATGAGGTTACAAGCACAAATAATACCGAAGGGCGAAATAATTATACCAATAGAACTTTTGGTTTGAGTGCCGATTATGATTACAACAACTACATGAACTTCAGGCAAAAAATCAAAAGCTTCAATGTGAAATACTACCTTAATGTGAACGATACGGAAAATGAGCGGAGGGATCTGACCACATTCAGGTCGTTCGTTAATTCATCCTCCGACCGTGATTTTAACCGGAGATATCACACCGAAGGCAACAATGTTTATCAACGCATCTCGGCTGAACTACCCCGGTTAAAAAAATTGTTTTTTAAAGAGAAGCGCCTGTCAAACATAGATTTCAGTATTGGGAACGAGATTGTGATGCAAAATGCTAATACCTACATCAGGGTAGCCGACTTTAACAACTCAACAGGTGATTATGCGTCAAACGGTTATTTAACCAATAGCCTTCGCACAAATACCGTAACCGAAACACCTTCCTTAACTTTAATGAGAAGCTTTACTAAACGTCTTAGCAACAGGTTTAACAGAAACCTCACATTCAATATTGCTGCCAAACAAAAGCTAATCTACCAGGATAGCCGCTCTGACAAGTCATTTCAGAACATCAGCAGAAATTACAGCCAATTTATACCGGCAGCGTGGGTTAGCTATTATAAAAATCAGTATGGTGAATATAGCAATCAGTTTTCACTCAATTTCAGTACTGATATACGCATCCCAACCATAGACCAATTGGCCCCCTTAACCGATAGTGCGAATGTTTACAGGATGCAACGAGGTAATATAAATTTAAGAGAGGCAAATGTAAGGGACATACGTCTCAACTTTTATCACAACGATCTGCATGGCAAAAACACTTTAAATTACTATTTGAATGCCGCTGTCAATTTTACGAATAACAGCTTTACGGATAGCCTGTTTATTGATAATCAAAACCGGCGTACGATATACCTGGTGAACGCAAATGGTTATAGATCCGCAAGTCTTAACGGTGACATTAAGAAAGCATTGAAACTAAAAACAAGCGCACTTCAAATTAACCTGGGCGGCTCGGTTTCAATTGCTAAAAGTCCGGGATACTTAAATGATGGGTTTAGTTTCTCTAATACCTTGAACTCAAATACATACCTGAGTTTTAAGTACACGTACAAAGATAAACTGTCTGTAGAAACGAAGGAAAACTTTCGGTTTTACCGGAGCAGGCAGGACGCCTTCAATACGAACTATAGCGGAACAAACACCAGTTCGGCATTGAGCGGAAGTTACAACATAACTAAAAAATTTACCCTTAACAGTAATGTAAGCCTAAACAAGAATCAATCTGCAGCAAGCAAAACCATAAATTATAACATCTGGAATACAAGTGCGATTTATCGGTTTTTAAAAGGAAACAATGCTGAGTTTAAGTTTACCGCCTTAGATTTGTTACGCCAGAATAATAATATTAAAATATGCGGTTGCTCGGGTGCTTACGTTGCAACCAAAGAAATGCTTGCCCGGTTTGGTGGCTACCTGCAGAGTGACGGCTATGCTGTATATGAAAAAATAGGTCAGCGGCCGGAAATCACACCTCTTGCCTGCTGGGCGCATGCCCGAAGAGAGTTTGAACGGGCTTTAGATAACGACAAGATCCGGGCAAGCAAAGCGCTGGCAATGATCCAGCAATTATATGCGGTAGAACGAAAGGCTAAAGAAGAACAATTGCACGCCGATCAAATCAAACAGCTTCGTCTGGACGAATCACTTCCGGTCATCAACGAACTCGGAAAATGGATCTTTGCTGAAGTGAAAAGCACGTTACCCAAAAGCCAGATTGGTAAAGCCATGCGGTATGCCATGGACCGTTGGGATAAGTTAAGCGCATATTTACTGGATGGAAACCTGCATATTGATAACAATGCCATAGAAAATGCTATTCGTCCGATCGCACTGGGCCGCAAAAATTATCTCTTTGCCGGAACACATGATGCTGCCACACGGGCCGGTATGATCTATTCCTTTTTTGCCATCTGCAAGAAACATGATGTAAATCCGTTTCAGTGGCTAAAATATGCCCTGCAGAATATCATGACCATTAATCATAAGAATATCCGGGATCTGTATCCGCAGAACTTTAAGAAATTAATTGAGGCCGGCAATATGTAGTTGCTCGGGCGGATACAATAGCTTCACATTCGCCACGCGCAACGTTTTGCAGCAATATTTTATGACTACGTTTTCGTACTATCCGCGTCAGTTTGGTAAAAGCGCAGTTAAAAAATAGGGACGATTTGGTAGAAAAGGGGGGCTGTTTTCATGAAAAAGGGGTCGCTTGTCGAACAGCTCTACAAAGGCAATTCGTTCAACATCTTTTTCTGAACCCGCCAGTTAGCCAGGTATTTGTCCATCAACAAAATAAAATTCTTGTTATGGTTTTTTTCCAATAAATGAACCAGTTCATGGACCACGATGTACTCAATGCAATCCAATGGTTTTTTTGCAAGTTCAATATTAAACCATAAGCGGTTGGTATTCAAGGCACAACTGCCCCATTTAGTTTTCATGACTCTTATACCGTACTGTGGAATAGTTAGACCGATGATCTTTGCATATTGCTTTATAAAATCATCCACTCTTTTTTGAAGTTCTTTTTTATAAAAGCGGTATAAAACCCTTCGTTTCAGTTCAACATCCTCGGTATCGATTACCTGTAATTCCAGTTTATTGGCTTTTTTATATACGCCGTTTTTTTTAGCGCTCAGCACCTTTAGAAGATAGCGTTTACCCAAAAAGTAGTGACTTTCCTGGGTAATAAATTTTCGCTCTTTTTCACGGGCCTGGCTGGCAAATTTCCGTTGCTCACTTTTTATCCAGGCCCATTTGGTAGCAGCGTAAATTTTTATTTTTTCTAGATCATAAAATTCCGGTGAGGCGATAGTCACGCGTCCATAAGGAGGGTGGACGCTCAAATGCAGGTTTTTAATGGCTTTAAAAGTCACGGTAATATCCACGTCACCAATCCTTATCACTTCCGTTCTCATCAGTATTCGTCTTTATGGGCTTCGATGATTTTATATAAGATTTCTACCTTGTCCTTATCGTTTACTACCTGATAAAGCGCTTTTTTTACTAATTGTTGTTTTGCTAAATTTTCCCTGAAGCCTTCCTGTTTGGCATACTGAACCGCCTCTTCGCACGCGAGCGCCAGTCTTTCGTCTTCTAAAGTATGATAAAGCGCTACTTTACCTTTGGTGTTTATACTTGCAGGCACATCATCATTTTTACCTTTATTCACCTGCCTGATCAGCTCTGCGATTTCTTTCAAATAGCTCTGATAATCCAGCGAATCCCTTTTTCTTTTCTCAATCAGCTCTTGTAACAAGACTGACATTTGGTCGAAATACTTGGGATCCAGGAGATGCTCTTCAACAATTTTGCTCCTGACGTTATTTTCGATGGTTTCTGCTACCGCCTCCGGATTTCCCTTTATTCCATCAGGTAATTGATCGATGGCTTTTGCCATGTCGGTTTCCATCAGGGCCAGCATCGAAATATCTTCAAAAGGGGAGATGGTTACCGATTCTTCTGCTCTGATATAGGTATCAATCAGGAAGCGCATATCAGCCTCATAAGCTTTCAGATCAATGGTTTCATTACTCGCAATGCGAATGATCTCTCTCAAATGCAGATAAAAGTCAAGTTTATCAGCCATGCGTTTAATTTCCGTATCAGAGAAACCCGCCTCCTGAAAGTCTGCTTTCAAATTAGCGTAAGCCCTGACAAATTCCACAATGGCTTTATACAAAGCCATTCGCTTATATTCTGTAGC
The DNA here is from genome assembly GCA_036402155.1 of Sphingobacteriaceae bacterium. Lineage (GTDB taxonomy): Bacteria > Bacteroidota > Bacteroidia > Sphingobacteriales > Sphingobacteriaceae > DASWTL01. Next base: position 9,034 of record DASWTL010000113.1, read on the forward strand.
CTTTAAATCCTCCGGGATTTCGGTATTGCCGCAAAAGAAATGCATATAAGCCAGGTCATCGCGTGGCGGCTCTACACTTTCGCAAATACTTTCCAGTGTCTCTAAGGCCGTATATAAACGGTCGGTGGCAATTTTAAGGCGGTCTTTAAGTTGGATGCTTACCTCTTCTTTTGTAAAGCCTTCACTGGCAAGCTCCGAAGTGTAGACATCAATAGCATCGGTTACTTTGCCAAAAAGCTCCATATAATCCACCACATAGCCGTAATCCTTATCGTCGGTATCCAGCCGGTTTACCCTGCAGATTGCCTGAAACAAGGTATGATCCTGCATCTTTTTATCGATGTAGATGTAAGTACAGGGCGGGGCATCAAAACCGGTTAATAGTTTAGAAACCACGATCAGTAGTTTCATCCTTGCGGGCTCTTTTCTGAACTTTTCTTTTGCATCCGTTTCGTAAGTCTCGGTCTTAGATTTATTGCCTTTCGGACTTACCTGTTTTAAAAGCTCGGTATAGATATTGAAAATGAATGTTTTGTCGGTTTCGTTATCTGCCCCGGTATCTTCCAGGGAAACATCGCCTGCATAAGGATTGTAGGATGTGATAACGGCGCATTTATTCTTCAGCTCCGTATGTAGAAACAGGTTGTAGTATTTACACGCTTCGTAGATGCTGGAAGCTACCAAAATGGCATTACCCATCTGTGACTTAAGGCGGGGCTTTGTGGCGAAATCCATCAGCACATCGGCAACGATCTTCTCCATACGGCTTTTAGAACTAAGCACATTCTGCATGGTTCCCCATTTCTTTTTCAGTTCGTTCTTCTGAAAATCATTAAGTCCGGCCGTTTTGCCGTCGAACCATTTATCTACTTTGACCTGTGAAGTAAGGTTTTGTTCGATCGAACGGCCCTCGTACATCAGATCTTTAACCACGCCGTCGGCAACGGCTTCGTTAAATTTATATGTATGGATGTATCTCCCAAACACATCCATAGTTGTTTTTTTGTCTTGCTTTAACAAAGGAGTTCCGGTAAAACCGATGAAGACCGCATTATGCAATACCGCTTTCATTACCTGGTTTAATTTCCCGCTTTGGGTACGGTGACATTCATCTATGAAAACAAAAATCTCACCCTGAGTTTCAATCGGATTGTTCTGTAATTCTTTTAAGAAATCATCGAAATCCCCATCATCACGGCTGCCGAATTTATGTATCAGTGAACAAACCAGGCGGGGGCGGGAAGAGGTAAGAAAGCTTATTAACTCTTTCCCTGAGCGCGTTTTAGCAATATCCGTTTCGCCAACATCATTAAAAACCCGCTCAATCTGGTCGTCGAGTTCTGTTCTATCCGTCAGAATAACGATGCGGCTGTTTGGGATATTTTCCAGAATCCATTTGCCGAGCAGAACCATCATCAGGGATTTGCCAGAGCCCTGCGTATGCCAGATGATACCGCCCTCACGCTTTTTCACAAAAGCCTGACTGGCCTTTAAACCAAAATACTGGTGGGGGCGGGGTAGCTTTTTAACGCCTGCATCAAAGATGATTCCGTTATAAAGCAAATCGATCATTCGCTCTTTATCGCAGAGCTTTTTCAGATATTTATCCAGCTTATAACCCGCATTATCGTTCTCATCCTCCTTCCAGTTAAGGTAGTATTTTGCCTGGGTTTCGATGGTGCCATACTTTAAACCTTGTGTATTGTTGCCGGCAAATAAAAACTGCACCGTAGTATAAAACCACTGGTTAAACAGTTCTCTTTGATTGGAAATGGATTGATAAATGCTCTCTGCGATATCCGTTGTACCTCTTTTAAGCTCCAACACTCCAATGGCAATACCATTGATATTATAACACCAGATCGGGGCGGCGGATATTTTTGCCTTCGGTAAGTGTAACCTCTTCAGCTATTCCAAATTCATTATTCTTCCAGTTATGCCAGTCTATGGGGAAAACGGTATCGAACTGTTCACCCAGCTCCGGGCGGGCTTTTACCCCGTATCGCAATAAGGAATACATGCTTTTGTTGCGGTCGTATAAATTACCGCTGTTGCTGGTAGCCAGATCATAGACTTCTTTACCGGCTTTTTTCACAAGGTTGGGCAGATAGCCTTGTTTGATTAAAAACTGCTCCAGATAAGCCAGCTCTACGTTGCTATTATGCTCGCGTTTCTCCCAATTGCCATAATACACATAACCCAACTGTTCGGTAAACAATTTGATGATACGGTTTTGCGTGATGCGTTCGATGGGGTTAATCATTAAGTTGCAAATTAAAATTATTTACATATTCAATGTATTTTGATTCCAATTTTGAAGGGCTTTCAATCTTCTGAAATTTATCTAATACATCCATATACGATTCATAGCAAAGTGAATTCGTACTTCTATCGAATTTGATGTATGTTTCAGAATCTATAAATTTTATTCTGCAATCTCGTTCTCCCGAGTCAGCATATTGATATATTAAATCCTCATCTGATAAGTCAAATTTCTCTCGAAGTTTTTTAAACAACACCCAAGTTCTTAATTCCGTATGGAAGCCACTAAGCTTTGTTTTATCCAGCAACCGAATGAAATTACCATTATTTACCCAATTGATAAGTCGCTGTCCACATTTTGATATTAAAGATGGATCTTCAATTACATATTTTCTCCAATCCGTAATGTTATTTCTTCCATTTTTAATAATATTTAAGAGATTCTCTGGTTCGCAATCCGACTTCAATAAGTCTAAAATTTCTGAATCTGGTTTATTAAATAATATTCGCCAATTTTCATCACGTTCTCTGGCAGTATTATAGGTGTTTTTGCAAAAAGAAAATCGGTTACTCCCTTTATCAGGCATCCAAGAATCATCTTTACTTAACAAAACCCGTTGTAAAATAAACGCTTCACTATTTAAATGATCGATAGAAAAAAAATTAAAAAACCTAATTCTATAACGTTTAAAGAGATCAAAGTCAAATAAATTGCCACGATTTTGTGCCCAATTAAGCAAAAAATATATTTGCCCATATAAATAATGATGATTTTCCGCTAATTCAAATTCATCTATTGTAAGGTCATTTTCAAACCCGAGCTTTTCAAATTCTTCTTTAACTTGCTTCCCATCGAAAAAGTCTATCCATTTCTCATTTTCGATTCGGCGAGCAGAGATGTGAGAAATAAACAATTTCAATGTATTGATTGGCGATATAAATCTCGAAAAATCGTCTATTCTGGTATTGTATATTAGATTTCTAAATGTTCTGACCCATTTCCGGAATGTGACTTGCGAGAGATCTTCTTTTTGGCTTAATAAACAGAAAACAGCATAAAAAAAAGTTTTATGTATCAATGATAAGTCACTTAATTCGGTTACTACTGCTTTTTTGAAGCGCTTTCCGTCTGAAAAAGTGTTAGACCAGATTTCAGAGACTGTATTTAATTTGTCACTTTCATCTCGACATAATTCGTTAAAAAGGCAAAAAAGGAATTGAACATTCGGGAGGGTAATCAGATTATTATCTTCAAAAAACTTCAGTGATAAAAACGAATCTGAATTTAATTTATCAAACTTTTCTTTTACTATGCTTTCTTCTTCATCTGCTGCCAATATTGAGAAAGCGAAAACAGACTTTATAAACTTATAGATTAGTTTATCGGAATGTATAGGGTCTTCTAACCAGAATATATTATACCATTCTTGGTCTAATTTCTCTTTCCAATTTTTAAAGCAACCTGTGTTGGTTAGTTCGACATTGTTCTTTACCAAAGTCTCAACTCTGCTTACAAACCAAGATTTAAAATTGTCATAGTCACTTAAGGGTTTCCCAGTAGAATTCATTTTTAGATAAATATCGTTAGAAAGGCCTTTTTCATTCATGTCAAGAAAATCAAACACGACTTTAGGACTTTTAAAAAGATTATCAAACGCAATTTCTAATCTTTTCTGGAGGTTAGGGTAGGTATTGAACTTTCGTTCGATCTCATCTAACATAATTAACATGCCATCCACCGTTGGGTCTTTTTTCCAGCTTATTAAAAACCAATTAGAATCCTGAATCGAAACCGCGATGGGCATCTCTGTGTCAAGTTTGGTCGCATTTAAAAGTAGTTTCTCACAAAACTGGTCTGAGGATTTTCGGGTTTTATATGTTAATTTCTCCCTTAAAATTAACAGTTGTTCTGGCCTATGTTTTAATGCAACATAAAAATGAAGTAAAAATAAGGTAGTTAATCTTTGCTGACCGTCAAGAGGTATAAAGAGGTTCTTAGATATGTTCTTTCGATCGGAGATAGAAAATAAAACCTCGAAATCTTCGCTTGATGAATAATTTCTAATAGTAGTTAATAACGAGTCTATATTTTTTCTCGAGATTTCGCGATCGAATTTGCCAAATTCTTCATCCGCATAACCATATATAAAATCTAATGGTAATATTTTTTCGGTTTCGACCGAGATATGTTCGACCAAATCAGAAACAAAGTTTTCTCTAATATCCTTAACAATCTCGTTTTTACGTCCCTGAACATAGTCCCGTTGAAGTATCGGAATTTGAATTTTAAAGTAGTCGATCAGGTTAATAAAAGAATATTGATCTTTGTATGATGAACTATTAGGCATTTAGATATGGTTTTAGTATTTGACTGATTTCCATTAGATAGTACTCACTATCTTTTGGACTCCAATAATCTAGCTGTATACTCTCAATGTCAGTGATCATTGTTTTTGAAAAGACATTTATAGTGCCCAATGGTAGAAATACCGATGCGTTCTGTTGTTCCTTTTCATTTATTTTAAGAATCAGCGAGCGCTTTTCTTTGAAAGAACCATTGCTCAATTTAGAATTTGTAACTTTATCCAATAAGGCTAAGTTTTGTATCTTATGGGTGGGAAATTCTTCTTCAAAAATATCCTGTAAGATATCCAGTTGTAGAATGAGGTCCTTAGGTATTGTCGCATTGTCATTTAATAGACCAAGTCTTTCTAAAAGGTCGTTATAATTAATCTCCTTTATATTATATTGATCTGAGTCTACCAGTAATACCTTTTGATAATCGTCGACAAATTTATCAGCTATTATATTTTCAGTCTCATTAAGCCACCCAATCCAAGATGCAGCGGTTTTTACTTTTGGCTTTTGAGGTTGAATATGTTCTAACGACCAATCTTGTTCTATAAAGTCGCCAAAAGAAAACTTTTGATTCGGGTAATATTTTTCAAGTAGTAATATATTGTAGAGCATCAACACTGCGGTACATTGCCCGAAGCGTCCTTTATGTTTATTATAGTTTAGTTCAGACAAGCCGAACGAATTCATGTAAGTTTTTATATGACCATTGAGCCATCCATTAAACGCTTTCTTAGACCTTGTTTCTTCTTTATTGTATTCGTTCAGAATGGTTTCGAATGAGAGGATATTCATATTTACTAAAAAACCTATACGATGATAGAGGTATGAGTCCTCAAACCATTCTAAAGCAATTTTAAAACTTTGATAAACGGCACTCCAATTTCTTAGAGAAGAATTTTCATTCATTAAAAAATAAGAACCTAAATCCGTCTCTTGGCGATTTTTAGTTATAATATCAAACAATTTTCCGATTCGTACATCATAGTATTGTTCATTGGAATTTGTGATAAAAAACCAGAAATTCGGATTCCCGAGCGTTTGTTCTACCTCATCCCACTCATTGGCAAAATTTTGTTTCTTATGATGTTTTACCTCTACGTTGTAGGCATCGTTATTTTCTATATCTAGTATAAAAAGTGCTTTTATTAGATCAGCTCCGGTTAATCTAATTTTGTTTTTGTTAATATTAGCAAATAGCTTTTCTGCTGTAGTATTTAATGTACTTAAATCTACTTCATACCAAATGAATTTTACCTGATTTTTCAGCTTGTTTATTAGAGAATTAAGCGA